>DATMHB010000432.1:0-4565 GCA_035555175.1 Flavisolibacter sp.
CGGGCATGATGAACTGAAGCCGCATCCTGCGGTCGGGGTCAACGGTCCTGTTCAATTGCTGATACAGGATGGTCGTATCCGGATGATCTTTCACAGTAAGGTTCAGTGCTAAGGAAATATATTCATCTTCGGAAAGGGATACACCACCGGGGGGCCGCTTATCCCGCCAGATCGCGTACAGCGTATCAAGTGCATCGCTGGTCAGCGCAATATTCTGGTAGGCCCTGAAAAGAATTTTTTTTCGGTTAGGGGTCTTTTGCTGCGCGATGTATTGCCACAAGGATTTTTCAACAGTACCAGCCATCTCCTTCCGGAGGGAAGCCGGAATCAGCCGCCAGTAAATATCCGTGATATGGCCGGCTATCAGTCCGAGATTCAATTCCTCGCTTTCATCGGGAAGCATATGGATCAAGCCGTTCATTAATTGAAGTGGCTTCAGGTAATTTCCGCTCAACATGTTCTCATAAAGGTTGATATAAGCAGACGCCCGCATCACGGGATCCTTCAAACTTGTAACGGGCCGCGCATTTTCATCAACGGGAAAAAGTCCATATCCCTGGCCTGATGAATTAAACAGAACATATGCCGGCATTGGCCTTCCCTCCATTTCCCTCACGGCAAGTTCTGTGCGGTTCATATTGACCGTTACCTGCAGAACAGTATCGGGATACACGAGGCCGATCTCAAAATACTGTGGCAGAACATATCGCTGGTTTCTTTCGCCCCGTTGTTCTAAGGTAAATTTTTTGATCTTTCCAGATGCTTCCTCTATTCCATAACTGATCACTGGACGACCCGGTGTATTCACCCATACTTTGTTCCAGGCCTGGAGATCGACAGGCGTCAATTGATCCAGGATACTGATCAGGTCGGGCCAGGTGGCATTTGAAAAACTATATTGCTTCAGATACGCCCGAAGACCGTTACGAAAGGGCACCGGACCCATTAGCCTTTCCAACTGCCGCATCATCACAGGTGCCTTATCGTAAATGATAGCACCATATAGAGTGCCCGCTTCCTGCAAATTATTCAACGGCTGCCTGATGGGATTGGCACCTTCGGTGCGGTCTACTGCGTAGGCACGCGGCATATGACCCAGGAGGAATTTCAGCTCGTAGTTACTGCCGCCCCTCGTGATCTTGTCGGCCATGAAATTCGCGAACACCTCTTTCATCCACACATCATTGAACCATTTCATGGTTACGAGATCGCCGAACCACATATGTGAAGTTTCGTGGGCAATAAGGCTTGCCCTCCCATTTTCCTGGTCTTTGGTTGCGCCATGGTCGAGAAACAAAGATGCCGCGCGATAATCGATGGTACCCACGTGCTCCATACCGCCATATTGAAAATCCGGTACAGCCACAAAGTCAAGCTTTTGAAAGGGGAAACGGATGCCGGTATAACTTTCAAGAAAATCAAGTGCAGACTGATGCAATCTGAAAATAGTATCGATGCTCAGGTGAAGTTTCGTGCTGTCCGTCTCACGAAAATAAAAATTGAACGGCCTGATCTCTTTGCCTTTGGCCATCTGAAATTTCCCCGCTGCAAAAGAAAAAAGATAGGTGCTGAATAAGTCTGATTCTTTATAGGAATAGGTCCTGCATGCACCATTTGATGTAGAAGATAAAGCCAGGCCATTACCGACAGCCGACCATTGGTGCGGCACCGTGAGTGTAAGCTGGAACCTGGCCTTGATGTCGGGTTGATCGAAACAGGGAAAGAGCGTGCGTGCACGGTCGGGCACAAGGAGCGTGTATAGATATTCATTGTTGCGGTTCAGTGAAAGCTCGCCTGCAATGAAATTAATTTTTATCGTGTTGATCCCGTTCCTGAGATATTGAGGTGCAATAAGGATGTGCTCATGTTGGACGTCGATGGGTATATTCCTTGCGTTGACCGCAACGGATCGCAACCGATCAGCATCATCCTTAAAATCGACCTGTAGCGCCTTGCCATCCTTTTTCAGCTGGAAGGAAAGTATTTCTGTCGCGGCAATCGGCTTTTCCCTTTCGGCGGGTATGGTAAAATCAAGCTTATAGCGTACAGCGGTCACCACTTTGTGCCTGTATTGAGCAAGGGTTTCAGAAACTCCATTCTCCACCTGCAAGGCCTCAGAGCCCTGGGCGAAACAAAAGAGTGGAAGAACAGATACCATCAATCGAATACCGAAATCTGTGAAAGAAAACCCTCTTTTCATGAATTCAAATTATGACAAAACATGGAGATTGATCGTTCTGCGCATGCAGACCGCGATCCATTGTCAACTGAACCGGGCGGCGCATGGCTGGAGATCAGAAACAGCCAATAAAATGAAATGTTTTAATGAACTTAGCAGCTTAGGACATGGAAAGAAAGGAAAACTCAAAGCTGGCTTTTTATGCGCGGATTGGACTGGTGCTTCATGCATTCCTGCTTAGTCTTTTGATATTGTATTTGGGAAAAATACTCTTCATTCCGCTCTTTTTCGCGCTGCTGATCGCTATTTTATTGTACCCTTTAACGCGCATGATGGAACGGCGCATGAAGAAAAGTGCTGCTGCTGTGCTGGCGGTGCTTCTATTCCTTGTGCTGGTAGGTTCCGTGGTTTTCTTTTTTACGAAGGAACTTGTTCTCTTTTTGAAAGACCTGCCAAAGGCACAGTCAAAGTTTCTTGAGATCGCGGAAAACCTCCAGATGTGGGTCTCATCAAAGTTCAATCTCGACAATGCACAGCAAATGGATTACCTCAGGAAGTCGGCGAATGGGTTGCTTTCTTCTGCCGGCAGCACTTTTCTGGGTACGCTTGAGTTTGTAGTGCTCTTCATCTTCTTCCTCATCTTTACTTATTTTATTCTTGTTCACCGCAAGCTGCTCACCAATTTTATTCTTGCTTTTTTTGATGAAGGCAACAAGATCAAGGTCGACCTGGTGATCAATAGTACCCGATCAATGATCAATAACTATGTGATCGGCCTGTTGACGGAAATGGCCATTATGTTCACTCTGATCCTTATCATCCTGCTGATATTGGGTGTGAAGTATGCGATGCTGATCGCGGTCGTTGCTGCGGTATTGAACGTTATACCCTATATCGGCATCTATATTGCGGCTGCATTCGCCATGCTGATCGCGCTTACCAACGGAACGGAACACCTGGCCATTTATGCAGGCGTTAGCTTTATCATTGTGCATTTTGTGGACGCGAATATCTTAATGCCGCATATTGTCGGCGGACGTGTAAAGATCAATCCGTTCATTACCATTGTGGCCGTGATCATGGGCAAGCTGATATGGGGGATACCGGGAATGTTTCTGTTCATTCCGCTGACGGCCATCATCCGCATCATCAGCGAAAACGTTCATGATCTGAAGCCGTGGAGCATCCTGATCGGAGAAGAAAAATAATATGTGTTGATTTGGAATTAAACGCGAAGAAATTTTTTGCGATACTTCCGCTTAGCCTCCACCAACCTCCAGGTCCTAAAGACCACGGAGGTTCAGGATAAGGTGGCCTCGGAAATCACCTCGCAGATTCGGGTGAAAAACTCTTTTGAAAAAAGATTTTCCTTGGATAAACCAGAAGTATGAATCGTTATCCAACAGGGTTGAATAAGCACACAATGATTCGGTCGCTGCTGGTAAGAACCGCTTCGACGAAGTTTGAAAAAATAGCAATTACTATCCAGCGTGCATGTATTCGGTAATGGTCAACCTTTGCGGGCCAAATCGAAATCGCGGGTGTTATGGCAAATGCGATGCCGCCATCACACTCTTTCGTTTTCACTTATTTCTTTAGCCGGGTTTTTAAATTCGGAAGGAACCCGGTGAGCAGGCCGATCAACGGCAGGTATGCGCATACGTGGTAGACGAACCGGATACTAGTTCTGTCGGCCAACGCACCAAGCAGTGCGGAGCCCAGTCCTCCCATACCAAACGCAAAGCCAAAGAACAGTCCCGACACCATGCCCACCTTGCCAGGCAACAATTCCTGTGCATAAACGAGGATCGCAGAAAATGCCGAAGCCAGTATAAATCCAATGATCACACTGAGTACGGTGGTCCAAAAGAGATCAACATGCGGCAACAGCATTGAAAAGGGCGCTACACCCAAGATAGAAAACCAGATCACGTATTTGCGGCCGAAGCGGTCTCCAAGTGGTCCGCCCATTAAAGTGCCGGCAGCGGTGGCTGCCAGAAAAATAAACAGGTGCACTTGTGAGCTCTGCACCGAGATGTGAAATTTATCAATGAGATAAAATGTAAAATAAGAGCTCATGCTGGCCAGGTAAAAATATTTTGAAAAGATGAGCACCAGCAAAATGCCTATAGCGAGCGCGATCTTTCTTCTTGACAAATGATGGTCCTCGGCAGCGGCCCTGCCCTTTGGCTTTATGCGTTGCAGGTTCGAACGGTACCATTTGCCGATCTGCGTGAGCAAAAGGATGGCGATCAATGCAAGAAGAGAGAACCATGCGATGCTGTGCTGCCCCGAAGGAACAATAATCAGCGCTGCCAGCAAAGGTCCCAGTGCGCTAGCTGCATTTCCGCCTACCTGGAAAATCGATTGTGCCAGTCCCCTTCTT
>DATMHB010000433.1:0-3914 GCA_035555175.1 Flavisolibacter sp.
ATGCCTTCAACTGTTTTGTTGCGGTCTGTGATGCTGAACTCGAAGCTTCCGTCGTAGCGATCATCACCCGGCTCTTTCACCGATACTTCATAACCGTCATTTTTCTTTACATAAGTGCCGGTAAACGCACGGTCGTTCCCCGCCACTATAGAATGGCCGAAAAGGTTTGACCCATCCAGCGAATCGATGCAGATGGTGATCTGGTTATCGAACACCTCTTTCTTATCGTCGTAGCGGGTGGCTTCGAATATGCCGGTATAAAAGCCTTCGGCGCCCGTTCGTACAATGGGAATGCTGACGCCGGATTTTTTCTTTGATGCGCTCTTCACGAGCGGCGCATTGTTGTTTTGGCAAGACGCCAGCATGGCTGTGCAAATGATTAAAGCAGGCAGTTTCATTTGGTTCGGTTTTGATGAATAAGATATTCTGCGATAAGCAGGTTGGGCACCCATCCAAGCCATGCTATCACCGCGTATACATTCATGGGGCGTGGATGAAGGGTTGCAATTAAAATATATTTCCAGGCGCGGAGCGTAATGGCCGACAGCGTAAGGGCGAAGCTGCGGTACATGAAAGCCTTGTGCGCGAGTATCCTTCCTTCTGTTGCTCTTTTGAAAGCCAGCCAGGTAAAGGTTATCCAGAGGACGGCAAGTATGCAGAACGAGACTTTTGAAGCCATGCCTCCGTTCGCATACAGCCCGATGATAAAACCCGAAGGACCTGCGAGCAGGACAATGGAAGCAACATAGAATCTTCCGTTGATCCTGTGGACGAGACGATGGTGTTTCAGAATGTATTTTGAGAACTGGGTGAGTCCGGCAGGCAATGCGAGCGTGGCGGTGAAAACGTGAATATAAAATACAGGCAAGTAAAAGGGAATGTTGATATAATCCTGTTTAATGCCGAGAAACGCCGTATCGGTTCCGGCGGGAATATATTGAAGGACGATCCTGAGCATGAGCCAGCAAAAAAATAAATAGGAGGTGAGCAGGAACATGGTGCCGGCAGTGCGTTTGGACGTCAGGTTTTCAAGCATAGGATGCCTGCAAAATACCATGAATCCTCGCGGCATACAAGGCAAATCGCCAAAATTTGGGTGCGATGGCGGCTGTTCGCCAAAAACGCTTTAATATTGCGGTCCCATTAGATCTTTTACATCATGTGTGTCAGCTGGTTTTATGGCTGATTGTAAGAATACGAGGTATTCATACGGCGTAAATTCAGACGATGTAGGATTGCCCTAATGTTCAATGGATAGAATATCCCGCTTGCAAATTGGCCCGGTAGTTCAATGGATAGAATAGAAGTTTCCTAAACTTTAGATACAAGTTCGATTCTTGTTCGGGCTACCCAACCGGAATTTTTGAAAATTACTTCAAATTTTCCGGTTTCTTTTTCCTCTAAAACGCTCTTCTGACGTGCAGAGAGCGCAAAAACTGAATTAATTTTTGTGGTTCGAGTTTCACGATTTTTCCTGGAAAAGTTAATTCCTTCGGGAAAGATGGTTTGTTGCAGCTCTTATCGGTGACGGTAGCGTAATTAAATTCAGTATTGCCGGTGCTTGCCTCTTCTTTGTTGATGTAAGCTGTCAGGTTTTCGGAGATAAACGGTAAAACAGCATTCCTAAAACATAGGATTTAAAATCCCAACCATCCACACTTCCACGCAGGTCGTTTCCTATCTGCCAGATGGTACGGTGCAGTTCTTCCCTTTCCGTTTCCTTCGCCATTGTTTTGGTTCACTGTTACCTGCAATAGGCTATCCGGATAACTCTTCTGTTTTGCTTGCAAAAGTTTTTCTAGGGGAGAACAGACCTTGAAACAAAACCTTCTATTGGGCGTTCATTGCGGGAAATTGCTGCTTTCTGGAGAGAAAACGCCGTGTTTTCAACGGTGTTGTTTAAAAATACCAATTTTGGTATAAGTTTTTCAAAATGACTACTTCAAAAGAAGATCTCGTTCAATTCGTGAAAATTCACACAAGGGATTTGTTTGCTTATACCTTTTCAAAAGTGCGGCAAAAAGAAGTGGCAGAAGATTTGGTGCAGGAAACGTTCATTTCAGCTTATCAATCCTACGGCAGCTTCCAGGGAAAAAGCAGCATAGGAACATGGCTGTTTTCTATTCTCAAACGCAAGATCGCAGATCACTACCGTTTAAAATATAAGAACAGTAGTGAAGTTTCGTCCGGCATAGTAGAGCAATTTTTTGACGAAGATTATCGGTGGAAACCGGAGTATAGACCGGTTAACTGGGGCAATGAAAAAGAATTACTGGACGACCCTGACTTTGTAAAAGCATTAAAGGAATGCTTTGAACATCTGCCCGAAAAATGGGCATCAGCCATTCAGCTGAAATACCTTGAAGAGCATGATGCCGATGGTATTTGCAAAAATCTCGAAATAACGAAATCTAATTTCTGGCAAATCATACACCGGGCAAAGCTTCAGCTAAGAAATTGCCTGGAATGGAAGTGGTTTAAAAAATAATATAGCTCGTTGTCAGGACTGGCTTAAATATGCGACTATTCTACAAAATGAATAGCTATGAAAAGTAAAATCGCACGAACAATAGTTACCGGTTTGATTGCAACAGCAGTAATGACCATTGTTGGTTTGATGGCTCCTTACATGGGTTTGTCGAGAATGAACCAAGCAGAAATGCTTTCGAAAATGATGGGCATATCGCTTGTGATTGGTTATCTGATGCACGGTTTGATAGGTGTTATTTTCGCCAGCGCTTATGTATATATTTTTAACCCAAAGGTTCACGTTAGCAGTAAGGTTTTGAAAGGACTTCTCTTTGGATTGTCTGTGTTTGTTTTTGCCCAGGTAATGATGTTACTAATGGGAATGGCTATGCCGATGCCTCCAATGGGTGATAAAATGCTGTTGATGGTTGGAGCAGTGATCGGTCATTTGGTTTATGGAGTAATTGTGGCTTTGATGGTTCCGAATTACGCTGTCGCTACGTCGGAGAGAAAATTTAAAACTGCACACGCATATTAATATGAGCTTAATGAATACCTTGATGTTGTCTTGTGTGAGGGCAACAGAGCTAATGGAACAAAAGCAATTGATGCAGTTGACCTTTGTGCAAAAAATGCAATTGCAGATGCACACAGCCGTTTGTTCTGGCTGTAGAAACTATCAGAAGCAGACGGCCTTGATCAACGAGCTGCTCAATAAAACTTTCAATTCGATCCTGCAAGCCGATACAACAGCATTGGAAGAAAAAATTATTTCAAATATTTTATAACGTCCATTGTCAGGAACCGGCTATTTGTACGACAATTGTAAAAACCAATTTTAAAACAATCAAAATTTAGAGGAATGAGAAAACTACTCTTGCTTCTGACGATCTTCTTTGGGCTCTCTGCCGCCTCCTATGCACAAAAGACTACCAAGATGAAAATGAAGGATGGGGTGATGATGGTAGACAATAAAGCAATGCTATGCAAAGCCGGAAAGTGCTCGCCGCTTACCGCTGTGTATACTTGTTCTGATCATTGCAAGGTGTCACCAGACGGTACAATTACAAAACCAGACGGTTCAACCATGAAACTGGAAAACGGGTATGAAATTGCCAAAAATGGAAAAGTTACCATGATCCCACACGGTCAATCAGGGCATGTCTGCGGGCCCAACTGCCCGATGATGAAGGAAAAGATGAAAGGCAAAATGTAAAACGGGCTTATTGCCTTTACTTATGAACCTGCTTATGCCACAAGCATTTTTGTGGCATAAGTGTTTTTAAAGATGAACCATAAATACGAAAACCAATGAGCGAACATTATTACAATGCAAAAGACCTGTCAAAGTTTGGTAACATAGCAGATTTTCAAAAAGAACTGGGTGAAAAATTCTTCTCGTATTACGGGGAAGTATTCAAAGATGGTGAACTCTCGGCAAGAGA
>DATMHB010000434.1:0-3459 GCA_035555175.1 Flavisolibacter sp.
TTCTACTGGCGCGACGACAGATACAAGTATTCCCCCCGCTCGGATCAGGGCTGCGGATCGCTTACCTATATCGCCGCCGATGACATCGAAGACCAGATCAACCTGGCCGATGTCTTCCAGATGATCATTCTCAAGGTCGACAAATTCTTTCGCGCCGAAGTCGAGGGTTTTCTGACGGTCGGCAGCACGCCCGGTGCCGATCACATAAGCGCCGGCCTCTCTTGCGAGCTGTGTGGCCATCGATCCTACTGCGCCGGACGCGCCATGCACAAGGACACTGCGACCTGCCTGAAGGCGGCCGTGGTCGAACAGCCCCTGCCACGCAGTCAGGCCCGAGATCGGCAGGCTTGCGCCTACCGTGAAACCAACGTCGCCCGGGAGCGGTGCGAGGTTACGTGCCTCGATCGCTATGTACTCTGCCAGCGTGCCATCGCGATACCAATCGGCAACCCCGAACACCCGTTGTCCAATCGACAACCCCGTGGTACCATAGCCGAGGGCGGTAACCACTCCGGCCAGCTCGTGCCCTGGGATCGCCGGTGTTCGATCGCGGCCGAGACGGTCGGTCCACGTCGAAGGCCACTCTAATTCAGTACCGACGAATCCTGACGCATAAATCTGAACGATGACGTCATTTATCGCTGCTTGCGGCTGCGGCCGATCGGCGAGCTTCATCCCTGCGGTTCCCGCAGTTTTGTCTGATACAATGATCGCCTTCATAACGAACCTCCTTTTTTGCTCAACGGCAAACAAGCGCTTAATGAAGTGATGTTGCTTTGTATTATCGTTGTCAGCATGATTTAAATATTTATGATCGACAATGTCTACTTAATCCGGAATAAAGCTAACCTTTCGCCTGGTTACCGTGATACTACAATTTTTAATAGATACGTCCATTCATCCTTAAAAAAATCTCTCGGGATCTCTTGTAAAAAGACGTGGCGCAAAATTTACTCGTGCAATCGAATTGGAAATTATTCAGTTCATATGCCGCACCTTAAAACCATACCACCCTGTTGCAGCTTCACGCGAACGGACGCAGGCCCTGCAGCCGCTTCGTAAGAACTTGCCGCTATCTATGAGCGATTGAATGAAGGTCTTGTCCCTCAATATTCCAATCTGCATTACGTGTCTGGTTAATAAATCGTCTGCAAGAATGCGGAACCTAGCTGACTGGTGTCTGCCACATGTTGCTCGCTTATTGCCATGTTTTGCTTCCTGATATTCATTTTCAACAAATCGATTTCGGCAAAACTATGTTCGCCTTAGAGCGCAAACAATGACATTTATCACATTATATACTTATTCGTCAAAGTTTGATCCGCTTAAGACCCGATGCTGGGAACGTTCGGTATTATGGATGCATATTTATGGAAACAGCCAGTCGGTTTAGCGCATTAATATTGATGGCCGCTACAATCAATTTGGCGGTCATTGCTTCTCCAAAGAGCGCAATCGCCTCCTCGTACGTTTGGTCGCTGAGGCCATGCTCTGCGATGAGGGTGATCTCTTCGGTAAGCCTTAAAATAACCTGCTCCTCTTTATTAAACCAATTCTTTGCTTCGCGCCATGCACTCAATACAAACAGTCTTTTGGGGTCTTCACCATATCTTATGGCATCCCTAAAGTGCTTATGGAGGCAATAAGCGCAACCATTGATCTGGGAAGCTCTGATCTTGATTAGCTCCTGATGTAAGTTATCAATGCCCGTGTTTGCCACAGCATGTGACAGCTGCATAAAAATTTGATGTGTATCGGGAATGAGTTCTTTAAGATTGATTCTGTTTGCCACGGAATAATGTTTAAGTATTGCAAATGAATTATCGGATCCTTGATCGATTTTGCTGTGTTTCCCCGTCCGGCAGCGAGGCTAATAGCAGGCTGGAAAAACTAACCACGAAAACGGAATAATTAAACGGGGCCCGGTACTCGATAAAGAACAACATACTCAAGGCAAATGCCAGTGTAAGCATGAAACTTCCGTAGGCGGCAAGCCTGATTTTAAAACCGGCAATAAGCATTATGCCGCATAATGTTTCTCCAATAGTAGCTACAAGACCAAAGAAGGCAGAGATTTGTGCAGACGAATAGGGCATCAACCGGTGTGTATAGTTCACAAAATTGGCCCAATTGCCCCATGTTACATGAGCATTGCCTGGTGCGCCTAAAAAGCCAATGCGGTCCAACACAGGTAATATGAAGCCTGCACCTAGTGCGAAACGTAATAGTGTCTTTGCCGTTGGAAAAATCTTTTTCATTTTGTTTTATATGAATGCGAATAAAACGATCTGAACGCTCTCATGTTTAGGTACGAGAAAAATAAAATGAAATAATCCAGCCGCGTTTGAAATGGCCCTGCAGTTAACTGGCTGATATGACCGGCCGGCATGCCATGTCGCCATTTTCTCCCGAGCGATCACGCAAATATTTCAAAATTGCCGAAAATCGTTTCCTTGCAAAGGACGCGCGAATTCTTTATTTTAAAATTGATGTATGTCACAAAATGCGAGCTATCAATTTGTATGGCCAACGGCCTGAAGATTAGGTCTTGATCGTGTCTCTCCGGTAGGAATCGTTCTAAGGATTTGTAGCAGATAACCCGTCAGGCAATGCTCCTGTAAGACAAGACCTTCAATTCCGGGAAGGTCTTGATAACATGATTGGTGACAGGCAACTATCTAAGGGGAAGGTATTGCGCATCATTGGGCAGAAAACAGACAAAGGTGAAAAGGACATGTCAGGTGATAAACTGAATTTTGACCTCGCTAACTTCCCTGATGAAAGACTTGCTAAGGCAGACCACCCGCTTGCCAACACATCCCCCTTATGGCGTTTGCAAAAATGGGCTATACGCGGGCGGAGAAGGCCGGCTGACTATTCGTCCTCCGGAGCAAAAAAATATGCCAGACTGCGTGCAGTTTTGGCTTGAAAGCCGCTAAAATGGCCTGATCGCCCTTTAGCATTTAATTTGCATCATTGGTTTCCATTCATTGCTTAACTAACTGTGGATGGAAAGGAAAAAAACAATTGAAAGAAAAAAGAAATTATGAAGCCTTATCATGGAAATGGGCAAGTATAGGTGTTGTGGCAGCCACAATTATTACGCTCAATGCAAGCGTCAGTTTTCATCACGCTCAACAGTGGAGTTTCCTATTTGTTTGGTTGGTTAAATTTGGAGTAACACTAACGGTTTCCGCGGTTGTTTTCACGCTGGAACGACCTGACGGAAGCGAAGGTTGGTTAGGATTTATTTTAAAAAATCTTACCTGTAGAATTATTTTCTACGGACTCATGTCCCTCGGATTTACACTTTTTGTGATCACATTATTGGGTGCTTTTGATCCCGTGAAGATGTTTCTTTCCGGATGGGTTATTGAGGAGTTACTCTTCCAAGATTTGGTAATAATAATGACCGTCCTTTGGACGGAGGCTTCCAGGCTTGTCGGTGCCCATCCGATT
>DATMHB010000435.1:0-8346 GCA_035555175.1 Flavisolibacter sp.
AAAAAATCGGTGGCTTCGTCGTAATACACTGTGCCCGGATGGTTGGCACCAAACTCTTTGAGCGTGCTTCTGATGACCCGGGCGATGGCTTGATTGTCGCTTTCCTGTATGGTGCGGATGTCGATTGCTTCAAGGTTCGGGCGCTCCTGTAAATATTTATGCATGATCCTGATCAACTATTGCGGGCAAAGTAAGTAAATCTTTGTACTGTGGTTTGGAATTTGTTATTAGCAGTGGATCATTTAACAGCGGTTCTTCTGCAAACAGTTTATAAGAAACGAAATTCGATAATGTTAACCTATGAAGAACGACCAATCCTGTGAAAAGCTGATATCCTTTGAATAAACCGCTCAACAAGCCAGGTCCCTACCTGATGTTCTTTTCCCTCCGTTTTAACGCGAGGGATTTTTTTTAAATTCAAAATTCATCCCGCCGCGGCGCGACAAATTCAAAAGTCAAAATTCAAAATTCAAAATTCAAAAATCCTAAAGCAGAAAGCTTACTACACTAACGCAATCATTCCTACGGAGCAATGGCTAAGACTGCATTAAAGCATTAAATGTCGGAATGCCTACTACCCGCTCTTCGAGCAGAGCATCTGGTCCAGCGCCTTATTTCCGTGGGTATCTTAACGACATTTATTCTTTAAAGAAGGCCTAACGGAATACAGCGCCTTTCGTTGCGTCGCATAGCACGAAGAGGAGACCTTGAATTAAAGACCGTCCAAATTCAGAGTGGTGCAGAGCGCCGATTCATCAGAGGCGGCCTTTGGATTTAATGACTGATGCGCATTGAATCGGCTTGAACTTTTGGCTCCACCTTTTGTTTCAAGACAAAAGGTTGGAAAAAGAAACTACGATTCCTTTAAGGAACTCCGCTAAAGACTAACAGTGCGCTGGTCCCTTTCAGGAGACCCACGCACGAAGTTGGAAAAAAGAAAATACCCACCGTTAAGGAAACTCTGCAATAAAGAGCCACCGTGCGTGGGTCCCGCCCGGCGGGAGACCCACGTACGAAGAAACTACGAATCCTTTAATAAAGTAACCGCATGAGCCCCTGAAAAATTCTTTCTCTTAGACCTATTTTGCCATGCGCAGCATTATTCTTCCGCAACCACCAATTGCTTCTCTTCCCTCAGTACGAAATAGGCCACCACGGCACTGACCAGCAGCAACACAGATCCTAATAAGAATGGCGCACCGGAAAAATGAACGGGCGCTGCCGGCTTGGTAAAGTATGCAAACAGGTTCGTCATCACCAGAGGACCCACAATTGAAGTAAGACTGATCATGCTTGTCAACGCGCCCTGCAACTCGCCCTGCTCATTTGGCGGCACATGTCCTGCAAGAATGGCCTGCAATGCGGGACCGGCAATTCCGCCTAGACAATAGGGCACCATGAAAGCGAACATCATCCAGCTTTGATTGGCGAATGCAAATGAGAGCATGCCTACCGAATAGATAGCCAGCCCAATGTAAACCGATCGTTCGTTGCCAAGCTTTGGATTGATGAAGCGGATCAGACCTCCCTGCACGAGCATGGTCATGAAACCGACTACGCCGAGAGACAGACCCAATAATTTTTTCGACCAGTGAAAGCGTTCGAGGTTAATATAGGTCCAGGTGCTTTGAAGCGCGTGTGCAGCAATATAAACAAGCACAAGGGAGGCGATCAATCCAAGTACAGCCGGATATTTTTTGAGATGCATTAAGGAGCCCAGCGGATTAGCCCTGCTCCATTGAAAAGGCCGGCGGTTTTCTTTTGAAAGCGATTCAGGCAAAACAAAATAACCATAGAGCGCATTGAGCAAACAGAGCGACGCTGCAACGATAAAGGGTATCCGCAATCCGAATTCCGCCAGCAATCCGCCTACCGAAGGACCAATGATGAAGCCAAGTCCGAATGCGGCGCCGAGCAGGCCGAAATTCTGGGCCCTCGTTTCTTTTGTACTCACGTCAGCAATGTATGCGGACGCAGTCGTAAAAGAAGCGCCGGTGATCCCTGCAATTACGCGGCTCAGAAAAAGCCACCCGATGGTGGGTGCAAATGCCATGAAGAGATAATCGATGCCGAATCCTAACAGTGAGATCAGCAGCACCGGCCTGCGACCATACCTGTCACTGAGGCTGCCAATGACAGGAGCGCAGAAAAATTGCATCACGGCATATACAACTGTAAGCCATCCTCCCCATTGCGATACCCGGCTGATATTGCTGCCCGTGAGTTTCCCAATTAATTCCGGAAATACCGGAATGATGATGCCCAGCCCGATCACATCGATCAGAAGAGTAATAAAAATAAAACTCATTGCGGCTTTACGGGAATGCAACATAGGCAGATGGTGCGGCAGCAAAGTTGCGGATTTGGAGCAATACCGCGACTGATTTTTTTAAATTTTAAACAAAGCCGAAGAATTGATCTGCAAAGGCGGCCAGGACTGGCAGTTCGAAAGAAAAAACCAAATCAAGTAGCACGATCCGCAGGCCATGTCTCCTTCATCTTTTGATCGCGAGGAATGTGCGCAGGTTGAAGCCTCACATACAGTTTCTCTTTCCGCGTTTCCAGCAGATATTCTTTACCTTAATCATAAATTGAAGATATGGTGCCGGAATTGCGCAACCAGTATAACAGGCAGTTTACCGACGACAGATACAAAAATTATATAAGTGCACTTGAAAACATTTACCCCGGCCAGCTTGAGTTTCGGGTGGCCGAGACCCCCGTATTCGTTCCAAAGGCCTTCACCGAAAAAATGCTTGCTGCCTGCGAACACATCATCGACGTAGTGCAGCAGCCTGCTTACTTAAAACAAAGCAACAAAGCCATACCCGCGCACCTTAACGTTCCGGGTGAGGATGCCCATCCCCATTGCATTGCATTTGATTTTGGCGTCTGCTTCAACGATGCAGGCGAGCTGGAACCGCAGCTGATAGAACTGGAGGGTTTTCCTTCGTTATTTGCATGGGAGGTGATTTTACCTGAAGTTCACCAAAGATTTTTCCGGACACCGGACAATTATACGGTTTATCTGAACGGCCTCGATAAAAGCAGCTATATAGCCCTGCTCCGCAAATTGATCATCGGAAATGAAAAACCAGAGGAAGTAATTCTCCTCGAGGTGTTACCGGAGAAGCAAAAAACAAGAGTTGATTTCTACGCCACTGAAGACCTGATCGGTATAAAAACCGTCTGTCTCACTCAATTAATTGTGGAAGGCAAGCAGCTTTATTATGACCATGAAGGCCGGCGGACGCGCATCAGGCGGATCTACAACCGCGTGATCTTTGATGATCTTTTCAGGCAACCGGAGGAGATACAGGAGAAGGGAAAAATATTTCAGCAGGAACTTGATGTGCGATGGGTTCCGCACCCGAACTGGTTCTATAAATTAAGCAAGTTCACCATGCCGTTCATCGATCATCCTTTTGTTCCGGATACGAAATTTCTGAATGAAGGTAAATTGCCAGGCGATCTCGAGAACTATGTGGTGAAGCCTCTGTTCTCTTTTGCGGGCCAGGGCGTGATCATCGATGTAACAAAAGAAGAAATTGAAAAAATTAGCGATCCGGAAAACTGGATCATACAGCGCAAAGTGAACTATGCGCCCGTCATTACAACGCCGGACGAACCTGCGAAGGCCGAGATCAGAATATTTTATTTCTGGCCGGAGGGCGATAACCGTCCCGTTCCCGTCAACAATCTGGCGCGGCTCAGCAAGGGCAAAATGATCGGTGTACGATATAACCAGGACAGAACATGGGTAGGCGGAACTTTTTGCCTGTTTGATCAGCGTTAGCACGAACGGAAAAAATTTAACGGCAATATGAGAATCATTTTTTTAACTGCATTGGTAGGCTTTTTTCAACCGGAGATTTTTGCGCAGGATCCCGAACGCATCGACACGGACAGACCCGATCAGACGGAATCGGCCGTTACAGTACCGAAAAGATATTTTCAGATGGAGCTCGGATTTGGAAAAGAGAATCTTGCAGGGAAGAATTACAGCCTTACACACCCTTCTTTCCTTCTCAAATATGGTATTTCGAAAAGAATTGAGCTGAGACTCGAGGGAGATTTTTTCTCGGACTATGTGCAGCTTATTTCCAACGGAGAAACAACGACGCTTCTTTCGCCTCTTGAGATCGGAACCAAGATCGCCCTCTTCGAAGAAAAAAGCTGGAGGCCAAAAACGAGTTTTATCGGGCACCTCGGCTTACCCTTCACCGGTTCGAATTTCAATCGCAGCCAGAATATTTTTCCTTCGTTCCGCTTTACGTTTCAGCATACGCTTTCCGACCATGTTGGTCTCGGTTACAATGCCGGAGCCGAATGGGATGGATTCAATAATCAACCGGTATGGGTCTATACTTTCGCCCCGGGCTTCAATATCGGCAAAAGGTGGTATTCCTATGTCGAGGCTTTTGGATTTTTGACAACCGGACAGAAACCACAGCACAACCTTGACGGCGGAGTGGCTTATTATATCAGCAATTCGACCAAGCTGGATGTTTCAGGGGGCATCGGTCTCGGATCAAATCCTTTGCGGAATTACTTTGCTATCGGTGCCTCATTCAGGATCGGGCCGGAAAGGAAATAGGATAAGGGCATTGTGCCCGCTAAATCGATCAGGAACACGGTACCTACTTTCCGAAGCTATTTGGGAAGGTTGAATCTATAGCCGGCCTGATGGATTGTTTCTATATTCACAGACGGTTCAATTTTCAGGTGTTTACGCAGTTTGGTGATAAAAACATCCATACTCCTTCCGAGGAAATAATCATTCTTGCCCCAGACCACGGTAAGTATGTCTTCGCGCTTTGCGATCGTATTTGGATTATTACAGAAGTATTCCAGTAGCTGTGCTTCTTTTTGAGTCAGCAGGATCTCCTCTGATCCATTAAGCAGCCGCATCTCGGCGGGAACAAAAATGATCTTTCCTATGCGGTATTCTTTCTGGGCCTGGGGCTTCAGCATTCTGTTGCGCCTGAGGAAGACCTGCATGCGGCTGAGGAGCTCCTTCATGCTGAATGGCTTGGTTATGAAATCGTCGGCACCTGTTTCAAACCCTTTCAGTTTGTCCTCTTCCATCGATTTTGCTGTGAGGAACAATATTGGAACAACATCACTTTTCTGCCTGATCTTTCTGGCCAGGCTAAAGCCATCGCGGCTCGGCATATTTACATCGAGCAGGCAGATATCGGGCTGCTTCTTAAGAAATTGTTCCCAGGCTACTTCTCCATCCGGGCAGTTGATCACTTCATAGCCCTCTTCTTCGAGGTTGTCTTTGATGATGAAACCCAGTTGAAGATCATCTTCGGCTACAAGTACTTTTGTTTTTGGCTGCATAAGCGGGATCTTTCACAAATTTAGAACAGGAAGCCTGATGATAAAATTGCTTCCTATTCCGGAAATGCTTTCCACCCGGATCTTTCCATGGTGTGCTTCCACGATCCGCTTCGAAAAAGAGAGGCCAAGGCCAAAACCCCTCGCCGCAACCTGGTCGCCGTGCGGTACCCGGTAAAATTTCCGGAAGATCTTGCGATAATATTTTTTGTCAATGCCTCTTCCATTGTCCTTCACTGAAACAATAATATCCGCATTATCATTGGCTGTATGAATGATCACCCTGGGGTCTTTAGCATACTTCAGTGCATTTTCAACAAGGTTGGTCACAACGATCAACAGGTAGCCATGGTCTGCCGTCAGGTCGGACGCCGACGCCTCGAATTCGAACTCGATGCATGCTTTTTTTTCTTCAATAAGGGGTTGCAGATTGTTCACGGCTTCTTTTATAAGCTCGTGGAGGTTCACTTTCTGTTTCTGTAGATGCAGATCATTCGACTCTGAATAGGCCTGGCGTAGCAGCCGTTCGATCTGGTCCTGCAGGTATTTGCCCTGGTATTTGACTATCGCAGCATATTTGGCGAGCCGTTCCGGTTTTTGAGCGATCTCAGGTTTTTCCAGAACTTCAGCGGCGAGGTTAAGTACTGACACAGGTGTTTTGAACTCGTGCGTAAAGTTGTTGACGAAATCTTTCTGCAGCTCATTAAGAAACCGCTGCCGGTAAAAATAGTATAGGCTTGCACCAAAGAGAATCAGCACGACCAATAAAAGCAAACTGGTGATCGTCCAGAAATTCATTAACGACAAAATGTATTGCCTGCGGTGGGGGAAGTACAAAGTGATGTGGTCGTAATTGAGGCCGGCAACAGGCAGGCTATCCAGTTGCTTCTGCGAATCGGTGGCGGAAACAAGCAGCGATTTGACCGCGTATTGCTTTCTAGCTGCGTTGTACAATCCAACATAGCAGTCCGTAAAAATATCTTCACCTTCAAGTTCGTCCTGTATATAGAATAAAACGGAATCAACAGAAAGCGGCTGCGTCACCCTGGCGAAGTAAACTTCGTTATTCGTGCTCACCACCATTTGGTTCAGATTATATTTCGGGTCGACCGGCTCATTGATGTCTTCGTAAAATCCGCGAAGCGCCTTGGCTATACTATGATCGAATTGTTTTTGTTCGAAGTAGTACACATTTTTCAACCAGATCAACTGAAAGATGATGATGGCAGCGATGATCAGGGTGCTGATGAAGATGCCCAGTCGTATGGTTTGTGACCGCAAGATGCTGTATTGATAGATAAAATTGAAAAAAAATACGCAGACGTCCGTTGCGAAATCCGGAAATCTGGTTAAGCCACTGTTAACAGCAAGCGGTTTAACCTCAATTCACAAAACTCCAGTAAATACCAAACCTCAATATTAAACCCGGAGTAGGATATCCAGGCGCAGCCAGGTTGTTATTGTTGAATTGAAATCCTCCCAGCATCCGTGCCGTATTCAGGTTCTCGGCCCGTATATATGCTTTGAAGCTCCTGATGCGGAAATGCAGAAACGCCGCAACATCAGGCAGGTTGTTGATGGTAACTGAATCCTGGTAAAAAAATTGTCCAAGCACCGGTGAGTAATTATCCGCCTTGTAGGGGGTATGGTATCTTCCTTCCAATCCGAATGCAATATTCAGATTTCTGAATCCGAGATTGCCTTCATACATGAACCTGTTGCGGGTATAGACCGTCGGAATATGCACCTGAGCCGTTCCGGTTTTCTGTTGAATATACAATTCCGCATGCCAGTACCAGCGCTTACCTATTCTGAAAGTTTTCAGCGCATTGATGCGCAAAACATTGAACAGTGTACTCTCTTGCCGCAGCTGATAATAGTCCGACAGGTAGAGATAATTTCCGATCAGGTAGTAATCGCCGCCTAACTGAAGCTTGAACCGTGGTATTAAAATCGTGGCGAAGGCATGCGTTGTATTTTGTTTCTTGAAACTTTTCGGCACGTCGAGATAAAATCCGCTACGCTGGTCATAAATAAAAGCAGGGGACTGGTTCACGTTTTCGAACCCCAACTGAAGACTGCCTATCTTCTGGCTCAATACACGCTGAAGACTTACGAAGGCACGGTAATCGCCTGCATTGTATCCATTCAGATATAGCTGCCCGGAAGCGAGCATGTCCCAGAGCTGATTCTTCGTGCGATTACGATACTCGCCATGGGCCATGAAATTATAAAGTGCAGCAGAAGGACGGGTTACCGAATCCTGAAAAAAGCTTCCATGAAGCAACTGGATAGTGGCGCCGAGCTTGATGAACTGCCGCAAATTTCTTGCATCCGGAAACTGATAAAGTGAAAAATCGTTCGTGAGTTCTTTCCATCGGTCACGATAGAGAATCGAATTATTCTTCGGTAGGATCTGGCCGTAAAATATTTCGTAGTAGGCAGGGTCCGGCACGTTGTTCTGCGAACGCGAGGCGGCCGGAACATCAAAAAATGAATAACCGTATTTGCCGTAGTTGAAAGTGTGCTCAAAACGCAGCCTAGGGTAAAATAATGGAATAACGGTTGAATCAGTTACGATGGAATCTTTTTTTCCGAAATCATATTGTTGCCTTAATATGATATTGAACTCTCGATAGCGGTTGCCTGTGCTCAGTGCCTTGCTGAAAAAGTTGGCCTGGAAAAGCTGGTCACCGCCGATCATGGTCCTGATCAGCGAGCGGTCCTTTGCATACTGAATACTGTCCAGGTCCTTAACATCCCTGAGCCCGCCGCTCTCACCAGCCTGTAATCTGTTGCCGAGGATCACGAAGTAATTATTGTACCGCCTCGATTTCGACTGGTACCAGGAAGTGAAAAGGTAATTATTGTGATTGGTGGTCTGGTTCCTGAATGTGCCCGGCGCGGCCGTAAGCCGGTAGTTGAAAGAAATATTCGAGTTAGGCCTTATGTTCTGTGTATGCAGGATTTCTATGATCTGCTCCGACCTCGATGCGAGTTCAT
>DATMHB010000436.1:0-2416 GCA_035555175.1 Flavisolibacter sp.
TGCTATCGGTGGTCTGAGTGTGGGTGAGCCCGAACAAGTGATGTACGAGATCACCCAGCTATGCTGTGAAAACCTGCCGGCAAATAAGCCGCGTTATTTGATGGGTGTAGGCACGCCATGGAATATCCTTGAATGCATCAGCCTAGGCATCGACATGTTCGATTGTGTGATGCCCACCCGCAATGGAAGAAATGCTATGCTGTTTACAACAAAGGGCATCATCAATATCGATAACAAAAAATGGGAAAAGGATTTTTCACCCATCGACGATGGTCTTGACTGCGAAACCAGCCATTACTACAGCAAGTCCTACGTTCGCCATTTGTTCAAATCGGGCGAAATTCTGGGCCTTACCATTGCCTCCATACAAAATCTTTCTTTTTATTTATGGTTGGTAAAAGAGGCCAGAAAGCATATTTTGTCTGGAAGCTTTAAGACCTGGAAAGAGACGATGGTCCCGGTTCTAAAAACAAGGCTTTAACGGCATGAGTTCGAAAATGATTTTCACGATCGTTCTCTGGTCGGCATTTCTCATTCTTGTCATTGGGGTGTGCGTGAGCAGGGGCAATGAATACCTTGACCAATGCGAAAGGGTACAGGGAAAGGTGATCGATCAGATCGTGTACTCAACCCGCAACGGATATAAGAACCGTCCTCAGATCGGTTATCCGGTGGGAGATACGCTCTTTTATTATGTCGATCACAATACTTCCCTGGCAACAGGGGAGGATCCCACTATTTTGTACCTCAAAGAGGATCCGCATGTGGCCATGGTCTATAGCTTCTGGTTCTGGATTGATATGGGTTTTATCGTGCCCGCCTTTTTGTTTACGGTCCTGCTGTACAAGGTCGTCACGATCTTAATGGACAAGAAGAGCAATAAGCCCGAGATCCTCCCCAGCAATAGGCCACTTTGACGGACGGTTCAGCCATAATCTTACCATTTCTTTTTATCGCTTTCTCCAATTATATATTTACTTCGCTGCGCAATGATCACCAAGCTTGACTGGTATATATTGAAAAAGTTCTTCGTGACCTTCATTTTCTGCATGCTGCTCTTCACCGTGATCGCCGTGGCAGTGGACAGTAGTGAACATACCGATGATTTCGTGAAGTCGGGGTTGAGCACAGAGCAGATCATCCGTCAATATTATTTTGGATTCGTTCCATGGATATGGGGCTTACTCTACCCACTGTTTGTTTTTATTGCTGTGATCTTTTTTACGAGTAAGATGGCGCTGCGCTCCGAAGTGATCGCCATCATTGCCAATGGTACGAGCTACAACCGCTGGCTGCGGCCTTATCTCATTGCAGGCCTTGTATTCGCTACGATATTATGGTTCGCAAACAGGTACGGTATTCCAAAAGCAAACGAACTTAAAAGTTCCTTTCAAACAACTTACATCGATAACCCCACCAGTTCAAGGGATGTGAGCAATTGCTACGGATGTTTTTACCGCCGCCTCGATTCGGTCACCTATATCGGCATCAGGAACTACGATACGTCGCAGCGGGCAGCAGGCCCATTTTTTCTGGAGAAGGTGAGGAACAATAAGGTCTTTTATAACCTGCGTGCTCAACGGATGGAATGGGACACCGTGAACAATAACTGGAAGCTGATCACCATCATCGAGCGCCATGTGGACAGCATGAAGGAAACACTAAAGGAGCTACCCTTCATGAATATCGACCTTAAGCTGAAGCCAAAGGACCTGAGAAAGGATGAATATCTTAAGGACAAGCTCACGACACCCGAACTTACCAGGTTCATCAGAACCGAAGAACTGAGAGGACGCGAAGGTCTGGAGGCATACAAGGTAGAACAGTACAGACGCACGGCTACCCCGTTCACAGTATTGCTTCTGAGCCTGATCGGAGCCGTGATCGCAGGACGAAAGACAAGAGGTGGAAGCGGACTACACCTGGCCATCGGAATTATCATTGCGGCCATATTCATGCTGTCTGACAGGTTTTCCACCGTATTTGCAGTGAAGGGCGATGTTGCTCCAATGCTGGCTGCCTGGCTTCCGAATATCGTATTCACTATTGTTGCCTACTTGTTTTATTTAAGGGCGCCTAAATAGACTTGCTTACTTCCTTTTCATATTAAATGATCTTTCATACAGCACAGATGCCGATATTCTCTGAAGCGGTTCAGATGGAAAAGTATTTTTATTGAAACGCATAAGCGACACCGATGGTGCACAACGATCCGTTGCAGCCGGTAGTAAATTTTGATACGCGGCGGTCATTATATAACTTTAGGCCCCTCAACCAATGACTCTTCTCATCAAAAAAAATTTCTGATAAAATGGGCATTATAAAAGACAGGTTCAAGGAAAAGGCGGATAGTGTGGGTGCGGAGATCAAGGACATTCTGAAAGAACACGGTTCGAAGAAAATAGGGGAAGTGCAG
>DATMHB010000437.1:0-3596 GCA_035555175.1 Flavisolibacter sp.
GCCAGTGAACTGGCAGACTCCTTTAAATTGGTCCTGATCTGTGGATTGGTAATGAAACCACTCATGTTCACTTTAAGGTTCACTACATCGCCTGCCTTGACCGGAATGCCTTTGCTATTTGCCTGCGTAACCAGGTTATCGATCAACTGATTGCCACCATTGCCCATCAGTGCCCTTGGTACCTTCAGGTTGATAATGTAGTCGAGCGACTGGTCAAGACCATGCGTGCCGCCGATCTCCATATCAATATCTTTTACTTTTAAATTGAAAGGCTTCACCATTACTTTTCCGTTGGTGAATTCAATATAGTTCTTGATATCCTTCAGCGACAGGTCCTGCAACTGTTGAACGTTCAGCGTGGAAGCAAGCTTATCGACCGGCGCAAATTTTTTCAAAAAGCCTTCGATCAGGAAGAGGCTGCCGCTTCCGCTAAGTGAGTTCAGATCGGGCATCATATTATCACCGAGCTTGCCGTTAACAGTAAGCTTCGAACTCATTTTACCGGCGATGAATTTTCCTACGGGCATCAGCTTCTGAACGGTATTGAAGGCGTAGAAAGTCTTTTGCACATCCAACCCCTGGACATCATATGTGAGACTAATATCCGGCTTCTTTTTATCGGCTTTTGTTGAATAGCTGCCGGAAATATTCATCGTACCATCGAGCGCGTTGGCCTTTATGTCTTTTAACCAAACCGTTTCATCCTTAATGTTCATCGAACCCGATAATTGTTCGAGGTCTACCTTGTCATAATGCACCTTGCCTACTTCCGAACGCACGGTAAAATCGAGATCAGATGGAACCATGAAGGGAGCTGCAGCCTCGGTTCCCTTCGTTGTGGTGTCACACGAAGTGCTCATCCATTTATCGAGATCCATCTGGTCCGCCTTGATATTAAGTGCTCCCGTCAGCGGCTGGTTCTTCAGCATATAAGGAAGCAGGTTATCGATACGGCCGTCGGCAGAGAAATTAGTTTTCAGGTATTCACCCTGAAGCTGGCTGAGCGTAACATTCCTGGGATTGAAGCTGGCCAGCAATGAATTTAATTTCACACCATCGGGATAATCCTTCGATGCATAAAGGAAATGATCGAGGATTACGGTACCGGCTGCAGTGAAATGGTCGAAGTCCTGCTTCTGCATGGCGCTGACCGCACCCTTCAGCTGGATATCAGCGTTCAGGATACCACTCATCTTGGTGTCCTTGTCAAGCTTTACGAGTTGCGCCATTTTTGAAAGATCGATCCTTCCCTTTGCACCCGCATCCAGCAACATATCAGTAACCGGATGCTGAAGATTGATGTGAAAATCGAAGGGATCGTTATCCATTTCGATATGTGCACGGGGGATATCAATCACTGTGTGGTCAGTAACACCGTCCGGGTTGTTGATCTTCATGGCAAGATTAATATTCTTGACCGGCTTTGGAAGATCAGGGTACTGGAAGAAGCCATCCTTTACGTCGAGGTTCACTGCATACGCAGGCATGGTGGTTTCGTTGTAAATGCCTTTTACAAATCCATTGAATACGGCTGTACCGCTGGTTTTGATCGATGCAAAATCCTTCTGGTAAATGGAAGGGATGAGTGAAAGAATGTTTTTGAAATCGGTTGACGGCGCATTGAATTTAATGTCCATATTGTAGCTGCCGTCATCGGGCATCTGGAAAAATCCTTCCGTATTTAGTTTCAGATCGTTGACAAAAACCTGGTCCGTCTTAAACGAATACTTGTCGGTCTTATTATCAACGTCGATCGCGGCATCGATGCTTGCTTTCACGCGCGATAGATAAGGAATGCCTTCATAGACGAAAGTTACTGCATCGGCTGTGGTCTTTGTTTTCAGCGTGAAAAGATCTGCAGTGAAATCACCTTTCCCCTCGTGCTCGAGGTTTCTGATCTCGCTGCTCATGGCACTGCTTTCATCTTTATACCTGACATAACCGTTGTGGATCGCATATTTCTCGAGGTTCATCCTGAAAGGTTTGCTTTCCGTTGACGGAGCAGCGCTGGCGGTATCAGGTATGGAAATATCCCAGTTCGCCCGACCGTCTTTCAGCACGTGGGCGTAAATCCTCGGCTCGCTTACCTCGATAGAATAGATCTTGTAATCAGAACCCTTGATAATACTCATGAAGTTCATGGCAGCATCAATCTTCGATGCGCTGATCAGTGTATCGGATGCAAAATCGCCGTTGCCCACTACGGTAAGATCATTGAGCCCAACAGCCACCTTCGGAAAATGGCGAAAGAATGAAATATTCACATCACTGAAATCAACGTGCGCCTGAAGGCTTTTATTCACTTCAGTTTTTACCAGGTTCAGTATTTGCTTCTTGAAAATGAACGGAGCGAGTAAAAGAAGGCCAACGAGGATAAAGAGAACAAGCAGTGTTCTGATCAGGATCTTTTTCAACATATACTTAGTTTTTCATAGCCCAGGCCGGGAGTGACCATTGGACAAGGCCACAAAATAATATATGATCCCCTGATTACATAAACGTAGAACTACTAAAAGGCTTTGGATTTTTACGAAGATGATCAAAGGATGAAGCGCTCCGCAGTTTTTAAATACGCCTCGTCGATAGTAGCGCCCAGACCCGGCACTTCAGGAACATCAATGCGGCCTTTTTCGAGATAACGTATGCCGCCGATCACCGGATCGCCGGTGAACATGAGCGGCGTATCGAAATCACAGTGGTGAATATGATCATTGGCCAGAGCAAGATGCGCAGCTGCCGTCATACCGAGCCTGGATTCCATGAAGCCTCCCACCTGCATGTGCATGCCTGCCTCTGCTCCCAGGGCCGCAATCTTCAATCCTTTATAAAATCCCGAAGATTTTCCAAGCTTTATGTTGAACATGGAGCATGCCCTGAGCTGAATAAGACGTTCCGCATCATGGTCATCGCCGCAGCTTTCATCGGCCATGATAGGAATAGGCGAATTTTCAGAAACTTTATTCAATTCCATGAATCTTGACCGGAGTATCGGCTCCTCGCAATGCTCAATATTGAATGGAGAAAGTTCTTTCAAAACCGCAATAGCATTGTCTGCCGTTTGCCACCCCTGGTTCGCGTCTATTCTTACCGGGTGGTCCATTCCTATCCCCTCCCTGATCGCCCTGATACGGGGCACGTCCTTTTCCCTGCTTTCTCCCAGCTTCACTTTGATGGACGGAAATCCTTCTTTTTTAAATCTGATGGCATCCGCCTGCATTTTGGAAGGATCACCGATGCTTACGGTCATATCGGTCTCCAGCACTTTATTTTTTGCGCCGCCCAGAAATTTGTAAAGCGGCACGCCTGCATGCTGGGCTGCAATATCATGAAGTGCGATATCGAATGCGCTCTTGATGCTGTTGTTGGCATAGATCACTTTGTCCATTGCTTCTACGCAGCCGGCAATATCAAGCGCGCTCTTCCCTTTCAGTACCTGTGCAAAGTATTGGCCCACGATAAAACAGGTGTCGATGCTCTCACCATTGATCGTCATGTAAGGACTGCACTCGCCGTAGCCAACACATCCGTCTGCAGTCCGGATGATGACCACGACATTTTGCACATCATTGATGGGCCCCAGTGAAATAACAAAAGGT
>DATMHB010000438.1:0-2009 GCA_035555175.1 Flavisolibacter sp.
CATTCTTATCGGGAACGAGCAGCGAAACAAGCCGGCCGCCATAATTGGTAATGGAAGCGGTCATACCCCTCGAATTTTTCAGCGTATAGAGGTCAGTTGCTTTGCCGTCGATCGTATCCTGGAACGGTTTGCGATCGGGAAGAGCAGCTGTCGAAGTTTTGGTACTGTCCGCAGTTGAGGAAGAAGAATTGTTGCCGGAATTATTTTGGCAAGCTGCGATGAATGTGAGCGATGCAATTGCGAGGCTTGATAATTTCATATGTTGTGTTGGTTAAAATTGTCAATGAAAATGGATAAACGCAAAGCTAGCAGAGAACGCAGCATTTCGCGATCCGCATGTGCGGCCCTTTGCATCCGGTCTTTTGCGCGCTTCGCAGATATTACGATGAGTGTTTCTCCATAATACAATTCGGTTTATAAATAACGTATCTCGAAACCATCATAGGCAGCTTTTTGATCAGCACTTCCTTTTGAAATAATTCCCACTCGCACCGCCCGGTCCCAGGGCGGCAAAAAGCTTCCGTCGATGGGTAGTTCATTGAGCGCGATAAAATCTTTGCCGTTGATGCTATAGCTCAGGAACAGATCCTTTCCATTCTGTGACCGAAGTCGCAGCCACAAGTTTTTTTGAGCGCCGATCTTTCCTGAGGTCAGTAGCTCCTCCCTGCCATCCCGCAATACGATAACATTGACGGACCCGCTGGTGTATTGAGCAGACACCATATTTTTTTCATCTCCAATAGCAGCGATACCGGGAATGGCGGATGATTTCTTTGCCTTCACAAAAGTTGTTGCGGTATAGTCAGCCTTCATGATCTTTTGTGCAACATAACTTCCGGAAGGGCCTGCTTCACCATTCAATTTAAGCTTTCCCCACCTGATGGTGTAGGCGGGTTTTTTGAAAACACTCCATTGCCACGCATCTGATAATTTGTGGGATGAGAACTTGTCCAGCGAATTCGTGGCAACAGGATCAATAGCCGGTGTACCATTGAACCGTATCCAGCCATCCGGCGTAAAAGAAAATTCCGTCAACAGTCCCTGCCTTCCGGTAAACACGTTCGATTTATTATCATAAGCGTGATAAAGGAAATAGAACCGCCCATCCATTTCAACGGGCGTGCCATGACCCGGACAGGTCCACCTGTTTTTATCTGAATGTTTGATCACCGGATTCATTGCAAATTTTTCCCAGGGACCCAGAAGTCTTTTTGATCTCGCTATACCTACACCGTAGCTGCAATTCAAGCCACAGCATCCCGAACCCGCGTAGAATGCATAAAAATAATCGCCGTGTTTAATGATGGAAGCTCCTTCCACCAGGTTGCCTTCCCACGCAACATCATTCCTGAATAACGCCTTCTTCTCTCCTACCAGCGCCGTCCTTTCTTCATTCATTTCCATTGCCCATATAGAGGTCGGCCTGCCTACACTATTGGCATCTTCTTTCCAGATCAGGTACAGTTTCCCGTTTTCATCCCGCATCGGAAACGCATCGATTGATCCCACTTCCTGGCACATCAGCGGTCCGTGATCTTTGTACGGACCTTCCGGTTTGTCTGCACTCGCTACGCCGATGCAAAGGTTACCTCCCTTTTTATGGGCTGCATAATACACATATACTTTCCCGTTATCGTAGGTGATCTCCGGCGCCCAAAAATAATAGTCGGCCCATGCGGGCAGTTCATTGAATACGTAGCCCTTTTGCTTCCAGTGGACAAGGTCCTTCGAAAACATTAAGGGAAAGGCAGGAGCCCAGTTGGACGTGGTGGAGCTTGCCCAGTAAGTGTCTCCGATCTTTACCACGGAAGGATCGGGATGATCACCTGGCAATACCAGCATTTGCCCGGATAGCGTCGAACAAAAAAATAAAAAGAGCGATAGCGTAGTCAACTTTATATTCATACCTGTCAAAGTAAAACCTGGCATTTAATTTTTTCCATTGAGCTTTTTGATCAGCTGCACTTCATCCTGGCGGTAGGGCTTACCATCAGGAAAAAATATATCAT
>DATMHB010000439.1:0-2056 GCA_035555175.1 Flavisolibacter sp.
CACAACTGCCCTGATGTCGGCAGGATTTTCAGATCCATTTACCGCCGGCAGATAACCGGGTAAATAACCTTTTGGAATTTGATCGGCCCCGTCACAGGTAAACAATACGCCGTCAAAGCCCGCCTCCCTGAAAATTTTGCGGTTGAGGTCCAGATAAGTTTTATCATCGCTGTAAGAGCCATATTCATTTTCAAACTGCACCATCAGGATGTTGCCCCCATGCGTCACCAATTGCGGCACCAGGTGCTTTGCCAGCTCCCTGATATAACTGCTGTAGGCTGCAACGAATTTCGGATCGTTGCTTCTGACTTTTACTGTACTGTCCTTTAATAACCACCATGGATAGCCGCCGAATTCCCACTCGGCACAAACGTAAGGGCTTGGTCGCAAAACCACCCAAAGGCCTTCATCCTTCGCTGCCCGGATAAATTCCGCAATATCGTTGTTGCCCGAAAAATCATATTTGCCCTGAACGGGTTCATGCACATTCCAGAATACATAAGTGCCGATAGTATTCAAACCCATGGCCTTCGCCATCTTCATCCGGTCGCGCCAATATGCCGGCGGGATCCGGGTGTAATGCATTTCACCCGAAATCATTTGAAAGGCCTTCCCGTCCAGCAAAAAATCCTGGTCTCCCAGTTCGAAGCTGTGCTTTTGCTGCCCCTTTGCCGGTGCCATAGCTAAAAGAAAAACGATGACTATCAAAGACCGTTGCGCCAGCTGCGCGACCGCATGGCCGGCTTTCAAAAATGGTAATCTCTTTCTGATCATAGTAACAAATTAATCGAAAAAAATCTGCTTCATCATTTGTCCTGCAGTTTCAAGACCCATACCCAATTGCCTGCAGCCTTCAGTGCGGCCGGAAGATCGACCTCTACGCCCTCATCCCCCGCCTTCCATTTCAAAGACTTCGAGCTTCCCATCATTTTCAAACGTGCGTTTTTCGAAAACGGCATTTTTGTGAGCGTGATCTTCTCTTGAGGAAAATCAAACAAAAAAATGTATTTCGTCTTCCCATCCTTCGATTGCGTATACCGTATCTTATCACCTTCGCCGAATACTTTATACATTCTTGTACCGTATATGGCTTCGCCGTTCACTTTCATCCAAGAACCGATCTCCTTCAGCCGCTCGTACGCATTTGGATCGAGCTCGCCATCGGGTCCTGGTCCGATGTTCAAAAGATAATTTCCGCCCTTGCTGACAATATCGACCAATTTTTCAATGATCTCATTCGCAGGTTTGTAGGTATCGTTGGGAACATAGCTCCAACTGGTCGCCATCGTCATGCAGGTTTCCCATGGATAGGGCAAGCCTGTGTCCGGGATATGCTGTTCGGGTGTTAAATAATTTTGCTGCTCGCCCGGAACCGCCCTGTCCACTACAATTATTTTCGGTTGCTTGGCTCTCACTTCCCTTACCAACCGCGGCATATCAATGTCCTGGCTTTGCGGATTCCTGGCCCAACGATTGTTCTCCATGGTATCCGATAATTCCTCTTTGATCTCTTCCGCTGTTTTCTTTCTTACCCAGCCTCCGTCGAGCCATAGAATATCGATCTTTCCATAATCACTCACCAGCTCATTGATCTGGTTATGCGTGTAGTCGACAAACTTTTTCCATTGCGTGGGATGCTTTTGGATCGAGTAGTTGCAGTTGCGATCCGAAGGAGGAAATTCTTTCCACCAATAATAATCGCTGTGCCAGTCCGGCTTGGAGAAGTAAGCGCCCACCCAAAAATTCTGATTTCGAAAGGCTGAAAAGACCTCCTTCGCAATATTACTTCTGGGATTAGATGCAAATGGGCAATCTTTATCTGTGATCTTATAGTTCGTATACCTGCTGTCGAACATGCAAAAACCGTCATGATGCTTTGTCGTGAACACTACATATTTCATTCCCGCCTCTTTTGCCGCCGTGGCCCATTTTTCAGGATCGAATTTTACGGGGTTGAATGTTGTCTTCAATCCCTCGTATTTCTTCAGGTAATCAAAATAATTATCAGCAACACCTTTCTTTCTGGCACCCGTGGCCCACCCCACGTCTTCAGGAC
>DATMHB010000440.1:0-2975 GCA_035555175.1 Flavisolibacter sp.
GAGCCTCCCCCATTATTTTTCTTGAAATCCCATTTCAATCCAGGCTCGACCACCTTGTAGATGAATATGGTAAATGCGATCGCGCAAAACTCATTGAATCCGTACAACGGATCACCAAAAGGCTTGGAGGCCTGGAGGCAAAAAACACCATTGACTTCCTGGAAGAAGGAAATTTCAGAGAAGCTTTCAGAATCCTTCTTCTTTATTACGATAAACGCTATCTTAAGGGTCTTCATAACCGTAGCAACCTGCCCGCGGTCTTGAAAAAACTGCATTGCGAAACCGTAAGTAGCGGCAATGCAGAAAGGCTTATTAATTATCATACTGTATGAAAAACCTATTCCTGCTTTTTTTGGTGGTGTCAACCCTCACCGCTCCTGCTCAAAAGATCGGCGGATTTTATTCCGGCACGTTGTTCAATGATTCCACTAAAATGGTGCAGAAGTACGAGCTCGCGATCAGCGAATACAGGGGCAAGTTCTCTGGCTACTCTTATGTTACGTTCATAGCAAATGACACCTTTTATTACGGCATCCGAAAGATCAGGGCTTCTGTCGTTGGCGACTCGCTGATCGTAGAGGACGATAAAATGATCGTCAATAATTTTCCCGAGCCCCCCGCGAAGGGTGTTGGGCGCGTCATTACGATTCCGTTAAAGGGGCAAGACAGCGTTGTTGTGCTCAACGGAAGATGGAAGACCAATCAGACAAAAAAATATTATTCCGTGCCTGGCGCCATTGACCTCAATAGGTCGGATGATAGCACCCATTCGCCGCTGATTGCGCACCTGAAAGAACTCAACATTATTCCGAGCACTCCTTATCAGCAAACAGGGGATGTGGCAATCGCACCTCCAAAGCCAAAGGAAAGTGAAACGAAGCGGGATGAAACCAGCATAGTTGAATCGAAAGTAAAGACCAAGGATGTTGCAAAAGATCCGGCCAAAGAAACTGTAACGAAGACAAAGACAAAAGTGAAGGCCGACCCGGTTAATGAAGCGAAGAAGGCGGAGCCTCCCGTAGCGACTGCACCGGCAGTGCTTTCATACGATCAGCGGAGCAACCGGATCACAGAAACCGTTGAAGTGGTTGCCGATAGTTTGTCACTGGCGTTTTATGATAATGGCGTGGTGGACGGCGATTCAATTTCTGTTTACCTCAATGGCCAAAATATCATATCCAAAGCGAGGCTGATGTCATCCGCTACAAAAAAATCGGTTAGCATCGCAGGCATGTCAGAAATAACACTGCTCCTCGTAGCGGAGAACCTCGGTTCGATCCCGCCCAACACCGGATTATTGTCAATAAGGGATGGGGTGAATGTTTACCAGGTAAACTTCAGCGCGGATATGCAAACGAATGCAACGATCGTGATCAGAAGAAAAATAAAATAATGGAGGAAGGAATAAGGCTCACTCAATATTCAAAAGGTGGTGGCTGTGGTTGCAAAATCGCACCGTCGGTTTTGCAGCAGATCATAGGCAATGCAGCGGCAGTGCCGTTTCAGCAATTGTTGGTAGGCAATGAAAGCAGTGATGATGCGGCCGTGTTTAAGACCGATGAAGAAAATGCAATCGTGTTAACCACTGATTTTTTTCTGCCGATAGTGGATGATCCGTTCGATTTTGGAAGGATCGCCTCAGCCAATGCCATCAGCGATGTATACGCCATGGGCGGTGTGCCACTAATGGCGATCGCAATACTTGGCTGGCCAATCGAAAAACTTCCGGTGGAATTCGCACAACGTATTCTCGATGGAGCACGAACGATCTGCAAAGAGGCCAACATCCCTCTTGCAGGCGGCCATACCATTGATTCGAATGATCCTATTTTCGGTCTGGCTGTGACGGGCACGGTTAAAATAAAAAATCTCAAAAAAAATAATACAGCAAAGGCGGGTGATCTTTTGTTGCTCACCAAGCCCGTTGGCAGCGGATTACTATCCACCGCACTCAAACGTTCGGTCCTTCAGCCCGCGCATTATGACGCGTTGCTGCATCAATTAACGCAGCTGAATAAAGTGGGTTTAGCCTTGGCACGGATCCCGGGCGTGAATGCCATGACCGATGTCACCGGTTTTGGTATGCTTGGACATCTTATTGAAATGGCGGATGGAAGCGGATTAAGCGCAGAACTTCGCTATGGTGCCATAAAGAAGATCGAGGGCACGGACGAATACCTGAAACAGAGAACTATTCCTGACGCTACATTCAGAAATTGGAACAGCTACAGCTCAAAAGTTACATTTGAAAAAGGCGTGAATGTAATGGAAGCATTCAACGTGCTGCCTGACCCGCAAACCAATGGAGGGCTTCTTGTTTCGGTTGACGAAAGTGCACTGGATACAGTTGTTTCAGAAATGAAAAAAGCAGGACTGGAAGCGTTCACACAGCCTGTTGGCAAAATGGTCGACAAAAAAGAAAAATCAGTTACTGTTATTCTCTGATAATCTTTTTATGAACCTTTTCCCCCTGTACGCGGTGTACCCTACGCTTTCGTAAAATATATGGGCGTTCTCCTTACGGTGTCTGCCGCTCGTTACTTCCAGGTAGTTGCATTCTTTTTTCTTGCAGATCTCCTCGATCTTTTCTATTAGTCTCTTTCCGACTCCTCTGCCTCTTTCATTTTCATCCACGCAGAGCGCGGTGATACGGAACATCAATTCATGCGTATGAAAAAGAGGAATGAAGATCCCTGAAATGAAACCAATCACTTTTTCATCCTTTACTGCAACAAGAATGAACCCCTGGACCTTTTCATAAATGTGCAGGTTGGATGAGGCTTGCTCGCGGCTGATGTCGTAACCCAATTGCCCTACAAGGCTGATCATGGCGGTGATATCTGCGCCAGTGGCGTGTCTTATCAGCATAGGCCGTCGATTGCCTTGGCCAGTTTGCGATCCTTATCTGTAACGATGTCGCCCGCGTCATGTGTTGAAAGCCATACTTCCACCGTATTCCATACATTCGTCCACTT
>DATMHB010000441.1:0-3099 GCA_035555175.1 Flavisolibacter sp.
TCCAGGTGTGTGCCCCGTCGCGCACCCTGAATTCATGCGGTACCATTTTTTCAGTCAGCGCGATGTGCAGGAGGCAATTCCCCTTTGTAAGAAAATCATCGTCGCCGCAGTCGATCCAGTAACGCACCTTCCGGAGATCAGCAGCAGATTTTTCCTCGACAAGTTTTAAGATGGAGTTCCCATACCAGGCATTGTTGAGGCGATCGGATTTTTTCAATCCCCTTCCGTAGAGCTGCGCAAAAGTATTTTCCCAGTTGGTGTCGGGCATCCGTACCACGGCACTGTCATCAAACACCGCGGCACTCAATGGCGCGGCGGCTGCAAAAAGGTCAGGATATTTCAATGAATAAATCAGCGTACCGAATCCGCCCATCGAAAGTCCGGCAATGCCCCTGTACCTTTTCTCCGCCTTGATGCGAAAGGTCTTTTCAATAGCGGGCATAAATTCTTTGATAAAAAAGTCCTCATATTTTTCCTTGCCATCGTACGAATTGATGTACCAGCTGGAGTCGCCATTGGGCATCACAATGATCATTGGAGGGATCGTTCCATCTTTTATAGCATTGTCGGCATACCGGTTCACTTCACCGAACTGCAGCCAGCCGGTATTGTCATCGGTGTATCCATGAAGCAGGTACACCACGGGATACGAACGTTGTGATGTTTCATAATCCCAGGGAAGATAAATGGAATATTTCACCGGCCTGTTGAGTATGGTGCTTTTTACCACAGCCTGCTCAATCACCTTACCCTGTTGTGCCGATACCGAAAGAGAAAGAAGACAAGCGCAAAGCACTGCAATGACATTGGAGCTTTTTGACATAGCGTATTTTTTGCGGAATAAATATACAATTCAGGTGCGAGAGAAAGCCTTTGATGTCCGCCACGCAAAAGGAGTGCGGAAACAGAGCGACGGCCAGGGGTCCGCAGCAAGGTTAGTCCTTTGGCGGTTTTGAATTTTGAATTTTGACGTTTCCGGCGCTTTTGGAGACTTCTATTGCCAAAAGCCGTCACACTCTCAAATCCCTCGACTCCACTCTCTTATTCAGAATGGCATATTTGATGGGGCGTTGTCTTGGGGTGAGGCAGGACGAAGCGGTCTTCACCTCGATAAAATGGATCGACATCGATTCGGGTTCGTTTTCCATGCCGTCAAAAACGATCAGATCGATAGGGCTTCCGATAAACCTTGCCTCTTTAGGATTGTAGGGAAAGAACCCGCTAAAAAAAGGAACGATATGTTCGGTAACTTTTCCAATGGTAACAGCCTGGCTCTTTTTTATCGCGTCCTGCCGGATATGATCCTCGTATTCCATCTTCCATTTTTCAAATGAAGCCTGTGCAATGAGGCTTTGTTCTGCTACGATGCGGGCCTGCTCGGCCTGGAGCGTTGTGTTCTTATAATCCTCGAACCTTTGCGCCGCCAGCTCGTGCATGCGCACCTGCAGCTCAGACAATACGGCCTGTTGCCTCAATACATTCATCTCGGCATCTTTTTTCTGGCGGTAAATCTTGAAAAAAAGTACCAGCACAAGTGAAACCAGAAGAAAAAGGCCCATCCAGACGGCGGGTGGTAACATGGCCTGCAAGTTCAGGGAAAAACTGTTTTTATTTTGGTAAAATTTTTAGCAATTTTGAAATTGTGAGCCTTAGCCGCATGTCGCGGAAGGTATCGCAAAGAAGATTTTTTGCGGTGCCATGCGGCCTTCGGTTCCTTTGCGTTTGATAACATCAGGGGTGCATAACTCCCCTTCCAAAATATCCAGATTGTTTTAGATTGCAGCCGTGTTATGGAAAAATTCATCGTTTCAGCGAGAAAATACAGACCCCAGACTTTTGATACCGTAGTAGGACAGGAACACATCACAACTACTTTAAAGAATGCCATTAAAAATCACCAGCTCGCACACGCATTTTTGTTTTGCGGACCGAGAGGTGTGGGCAAAACAACCTGTGCCCGTATTCTCGCCAAGACCATCAACTGCGAGCATCCAACGCCCGACGGCGAAGCCTGCAACGAGTGCCATTCGTGCAAGTCGTTCAACGAAGGAACTTCCCTGAACATCCACGAGCTTGATGCCGCTTCCAATAATTCTGTTGACGATATCCGCAGCCTTGTGGACCAGGTACGGTTTGCTCCGCAGGCAGGCCGGTACAAAGTGTACATCATCGACGAGGTACACATGTTGTCCTCTTCCGCATTCAACGCTTTTTTGAAAACGCTTGAAGAGCCGCCCTCCTATGCCATTTTTATTTTGGCTACAACTGAAAAGCACAAGATCCTTCCCACGATCCTGAGCCGCTGCCAGATCTTCGATTTCAAGCGCATTAGCTTACAGGACACCGTGAACCATCTTCAGGGGATCGCCAGAAAAGAACATGTCACCACTGAAGAAACAGCACTGCAATTGATCGCTCAAAAAAGTGAAGGTTGCATGCGCGATGCCCTTAGCATCCTTGACAAGATCGTTTCTTTTACGAATGCGCATGTCAGTTATGAGAACACCATTGAGCACCTCAATATCCTCGATGCAGACTATTATTTCAAACTGGTAGACTGCATGCTGAACCAGGACCTGGCCGGCGCGATGCTGCTGTACGATGACATTGATAAAAAAGGTTTTGAAGGCGACATGGTCCTCAACGGCTTTGCAGAATTTATCAGGAACCTGTTGATCTGCAAAGATGAAAGGGTGGCCGGTTTGTTGGAAGTAGTGGAGACCTTCAGAGTAAGATTCGCGGAAACAGCTAAAAGAACGGATGCGGGTTATCTGGTGTCGGGGTTGAATATTTTAAATGATGCAGAGATCAATTACAGGAACGCAAGAAATAAAAGGCTGCACGTTGAACTGGCGCTGATCAAGCTGTGTTACCTCGCACAGGCATTGGAACTTACGTCCGGCGCATCCGGTATTGATAAAAAAAAACGGGTAGAAACAGCTAAGGCGGTTGCATTCAAAAGCCTGCAGCCCATCGCGCACAAGCCGGTTACAGAATCCATTCCTGTTTCAGAAAATAAGGCCAGGCTGACCATTGAAACGCCCGTTGCTGAACTACCCAAAAAGCTGGCCCCGCCCGTTACCACTACGTCTAAATCCG
>DATMHB010000442.1:0-12201 GCA_035555175.1 Flavisolibacter sp.
CGAAGGCATCTTCAGATCATTTTGTACGGGCTTATGGCGATACCTATCACATGCCTGTAGTAGTTACCAATTGCTCGAATAATTATGGTCCCTATCATTTCCCCGAAAAGCTCATTCCTCTTTTCATCAATAACATTATTCATAAAAAACCCCTTCCGGTCTACGGCGATGGATTGTACACAAGGGATTGGCTTTTTGTAAAGGACCATGCTATGGCCATCGACCTTGTCTTTCATAAGGGAAAGACGGGTGATACTTACAACATCGGGGGCTTTAACGAGTGGAGAAATATTGACCTTGTGAAATTGCTCTGCAAGCAGATGGATGAAAAACTAGGTAGAGAGCCCGGAACAAGTGAAGGCTTGATCAGTTATGTGAAGGACCGTCCCGGTCACGACAGAAGGTACGCGATCGATGCATCCAAAATCAATAAAGAGCTTGGATGGAAGCCGAGTGTAACATTTGAAGAGGGCCTCAGCCAGACCATCGACTGGTACCTGCAGAATACCGAATGGTTGAAACACATCACCAGTGGTGCTTATCAGCACTATTATGAGGATATGTACGCCAACAGGTAAACTATGTCTCTCACCCCACTGCATAAGCGCTTTTCGCGCTGCATAACCATAATCTTAAGTTGAATGAAAGGAATTATTCTTGCCGGTGGATCCGGAACGAGGCTGTATCCTATAACAAAGGCGATCTCAAAACAGCTGATGCCCATTTACGACAAACCGATGGTTTATTATCCGCTTACCATCCTGATGATGGCCGGCATCAGAGAGATCCTCATCATCACCACACCCGAAGACAATCCTCAGTTCAGAAGGCTACTTGGTGATGGAAGCCAGGTCGGCTGCAGGTTTGAATATGCCATACAGGAAGTGCCGAATGGTCTCGCCCAGGCGTTCGTGATCGGTGAGCCCTTTATTGGAAAAGACAAGGTAGCCCTCATCCTTGGCGACAATATTTTTTACGGATCCGGTTTGGGCAAACTCCTCCGCTCGCTCAGCGAAATTGAGGGCGGCTACGTTTTTGCTTACGAGGTCAGCGATCCAGAGCGTTACGGGGTGGTTGAATTCAACGCGAACAATAAGGTGTTGTCGATTGAAGAAAAGCCTGCCAAGCCCAAATCTAATTATGCGGTGCCTGGTTTATATTTCTATGATAACTCGGTTGTTGAGATCGCAAAAAACCTGAAGCCTTCCGCGCGGGGTGAATATGAGATCACCGATGTCAATAAGGAATACCTCAACCGGGGCGAGCTCAAGGTAGCCATCATGGACCGGGGAACTGCCTGGCTGGATACGGGCACTTTTGATTCGCTCAGCGATGCCAGTGAATTTGTGAGAGTGATCGAAAAGCGGCAGGGGATGAAGGTGGGCTGCCTCGAAGAAGTGGCTTACCGGCATGGCTTCATTTCGAGAGAACAATTGCTCGAGATCGCCCGCTTGTATGAAAAAAGCGGCTATGGGAAATATTTAAAACTGATCGCTACAGAAAAAAGGCCGGGATAACCGCTTCCACGCACATTTCGTATTCATAACGAACCAACCAATAACTAAATATCCTTCTTCATTGAAACAGGACCCGAATACCCCACCAACAGCATATTTTAATAAAGCAGCAGGCATAAGGCAATCACAGATAACCGGGCCATCGCAGAACTTGATGAAATGGAAGGTGATTTGTTTTGTTGTACTGAATGTGTTGCTGATCGGTTCTACTCTTTTCGAGCAGATCCAGGTAAATGAGGGTTTGGGATGGGATGGCATTCACTATGCCGATCTGACAAGGAATTTCATTCAGTACATGAAGGAGCATTCACTCAATTCCTATAAGGTGCAGCGGATATTTCCGTGCGGCATCGTCTTCATCCTGTTGAAGCTGCTTCACCTTTCCGATTCCAACGCCAATATTGTGGCTGTCTTCAGTGCCTATAATATCATCCTGCTCAATATTGCATTGTTTACCTGGTTTCGCATACTTAAGATCTTTTCGGTGTCTTCTCAAACGATGCTCTTGTGTACCATCCTTCTTTTTTTCAATTTCTCCATTATCAAGTTCTCGACTTTTTATCCGGTGCTCACCGATATCAGCGCCTTTGCATTGGGCATGGTGCTGCTTTATGCTTACCTGCGCAATAACACCGTAGCGGTTGTGGTGTTTGGTCTGATCAGTGCTTTTACACATCCCCTGCTCCAATACTTTTCCATTCTGTTATTTCTCTTCCCAAGGAACAAGGAAAAAATGCAGGTCCGCTCAAGGGCGTTCGTTAAATTCTTTCCCTATGTTTTTTCGCTGCTTTACGTTATAGCCATCGTGCTTCTTTACGTGAAGAGGTCCGACCTGATCGATGCTCATTTGTTCCAAAACACCTATCCGGTCAATCGCAATCTAATTTTCTTCAGCTTACTGTGCACTGCTTTTTACCTGTTGCAATTATGCCGCAGCATGGTGAAAAATAAACTGGTTGAGCGCGCACTGGCCAATCTTCATCCCGGTAGAGTAGCCATAGCGCTGGTGATCCTTGGGGGCACCTTTTATTTGAGAAAGCTGCTTTCGAGTCCGGCGCCGGCATTTGGCATCAACAGCGTTACGCTGAATATCATGCTTCAATCAATTTCCAATCCATTTGTTTACCTGATAGCACATGTGATCTTCTTTGGCACGGCCGTGATGCTCATCCTGCTTTACTTCAGGCATTATGAAATGGAAATGTCGGGGCTGGGTCTTGGCTTCATGGCGTGCGTGTACCTGATCCTGCTCTTCACGATCGGATCGGAAAGCCGGCAGTTTACATTTGCGCTTCCGTTTTTGCTGCTGCCGGTTGCTCTTATGTTCAAGGGGCAGTTCTCCTCCAGGATACTTCCTTTCGTTATTTTTTCCTCATTGGTTTTTTCCAAGATCTGGTTGCCACTGAACGAAGGAAAATATACGGGAAGACCGTTGCAGTTCCCCGACCAGTACCTGTTCATGAACATGGGACCGTGGATGACCTGGCAGGTATATCTGTTGCAGGGCGGAGCCGTGTTATTGTTAGCGATGGTTTACTATTTCAATTATTACAGGACAGAAGGAGATCCTGTACTTTCAGCAGAAATGAATCTCAAAATAAACCAGCATGCCAAAGCTTAGCATCATTATTCCTTGTTATTACAATGAGGAAAATATCCCGGTCACGTCGAAGAGACTGTTGGAGAACGAGGCCAATTTCCCTGCCGATGTAAGCTTTGAATATGTAATGATAGATGACGGTTCGAAGGACGGCACCTATGAGGCCATCAAAGCCTTTCAGGCCGCGAACCCGGGCAAAGTTGTATTGGTAAAGCTAGCCTCCAACTTCGGATCGTACAATGCCATTCTGGCCGGCATGGAGCAGGCCAGCGGCGATTGCAATACGGTGATCTCCTGCGACCTCCAGGATCCACCCGAGCTGATCGCAAAAATGTATGCGCACTGGAGCAGCGGCATCAAGCTTGTAATTGCGAACAGGCAGGACCGTGAGGATGACTTCCCTTCTTCCCTGTTCTCCAAATTTTTTCATTCACTCACACGTAGGCTTGCATTGAAGAGCCTTCCAAAAGGCGGTTTCGATTTTGTGCTCTTTGACCGTGCGCTGAAAGATGAAGTGGTGAGGATGAAGGAAAAGAATACCAACACCCTCTTTCTTTTGCTTTGGCTGGGATATGATTTCGTAACCATCCCTTACAAGCGCGCCAAAAGAGAAGTTGGAAAGTCCCGCTGGACCTTTTCAAAAAAACTGAAGCTCTTCATCGATTCATTCGTTGCTTTTTCTTTCTTCCCGATCAGGCTTATCTCGGTAGTGGGTCTGTTGCTGGGTTGTGTATCGCTGTTGTACGGGATCTATATCCTCATTTCTAAACTGATGGGTGGTATCGAAGTACAGGGTTGGACGAGTATGATGGTCGTGTTCTTATTTGTTTCCTCCTTCCAGACGATCGCCCTCGGCATTATAGGCGAATATGTATGGAGAACGCTGGACGCATCGAGAAAAAGACCGGTTTTCATTGTTGAAGAAGTTAAACGCGCTTAGATGGTCCTGACTTCATCCGTTCTTTTGAAATCCTTTGGTCTTATCGTTTTATTTTTTGCTGTTTTCTTTGTGGTCGGCCAGCTGATCACTATCAGAAGGATCCGGCTCAGGCCATTCGATACGGTAAGGATTTTTGAGGCGCTGTTCAACGGCCTGCTCATGATAGTGAGTGTATTTGCCATCGTGCAGACCGGGGGGAAGACCGTGCTGCTTCCTGTGCCCCTGCTGCTCCTGATCTTTAATCACAACAGGGCTGAAGATGCAGGCAAACCTTTACATGGGCCGGAAGGAAAGAGAACGCTTCTCATTATGCTGCTTCTCGGCCTCCTGTTTTATTTTGTTTATTATGTTCAGGCCTTCATCAATTTCAATGACAACACAATTAGATTCGTTACGGGCGATACATCGTTCTATGCCCGGCTTGGCGATTATCTGAATGACCTCGGCAGGGAAAACAGCAGTATCGATTATCTTTTCCCTTTCAGATTCAATACAGAGCCTTATCATTACTGGGACATCTGGTTCGGAGCGATGGCCTCAGCGGCGGGGCAGATGAATCCGCACTTCAGCCTTGTATTGGTTGTTTATCCGATCCTTGCTTTCCTTTTTTCGTTGGGCATTTATGTTGTCGCACTCGATACATTCAGAACAAAAAGCAAATGGGCGTACCTGGTTTTTTTAGGGGCAGTTTTCAGTGGACTGGTTATTTTTTATCCACGGTTTTTGCTGAAGTCGGATATCTATGCGGTTGCACCTTCCTATTATGCAAAGACCCTAGTAGTCGGCTTATTCCTGGTCTGGTGCCTGCTCAACATAAGGAATAAGAGCTGGAACAGGCTGATCGTCGGCGCACTGATGGCAGGACTTGGTTATATCAACATTGCACCGCCATTGTTTTTCGCGCTGTTTATTTTCATCCTTTTCATAATGCTCGTGAAAAAGGAGATCAGGCTGTTAAGCCTATGGCCGGGGTTTATTACCGGATTGGTGCTGCTGGTTTATCTCTATTATTTTTATCACAACACCTCGGGCAATATAGAGGGTGGCGTTGGTCATAACGTGCGCACCTCCATCAATATCCTGGTAGGTGGATCTTTTCAGATCGCCGTCCTCCTTCCTTTCTTATTGCTTTTTGCCTGGGCAAAAAGCTTTCGATTGAGAGGACTGTTCAAACCGGAGTATATATTTCTTGCCTTGTTGCCATTTTGCGGTCTCATTTCATGGGCCTGTCTGTGGAACCGTACGAATGAAGCCGTCCAGTTTTTTTATGTGCTTTTTATTCCTTTTTCCGCCATTATCATCGGCCTGGGCTCGGTATGGGTGTTCAGCAATAAGGTAAATGCTGTTTGCAAGGGGCTACTTGGCGTGCTGCTCATTCTTGCCCTTGTTCAAAATGGCAGGTACGATATGAACGTGGAGGAGGTTTCGAAAAAGGATTATCAGAATATGGAGCAAATGCTCGGCCGGCATGGCAAAGGATACTTTGTGAACCTGAGGAACAAGAATGAGTTCACCACTTATTTTTCGACGAGCACGATGGTGTACCGCCCGCATAACTGGTGCTCTTACCTGGACCGCAGGTACCAGAACTTTTCATTGAACGCGCCCTACATTCAACTTGATTCAAACGATAAATATCCGATGATGACCAAATCGCTCATCCAGCGGGCACCCTTCAGCTATTTTGTAAACCAGCAGAAGCGCGGAACAATGGAGGAGATGAGGGGCCGTTTCATCGAGGACAACAAGATCAAATACCTCAGCCTGTCGCCGCTTGCTGAATATCCGGCAGACCTCGGTCACCTTTTTAAGGATTCGCTGAGGCTGGAAAGCGGCTGGAGGATTTATTATCTCTCAAACCTATAACCATGTCCTATTTTGTTCATCCCACAGCCGTTGTAGATGAAGGTTGTGAAATTGGCGAAGGCGTAAAGATCTGGCACTTCAGCCATATCATGCCGCGGTGCCACATAGGTGATCGCTGCAACCTCGGTCAGAATGTTGTGGTGTCGCCCGGTGTTGTGCTCGGCACCAATGTAAAAGTTCAGAATAATGTTTCTATCTATGAAGGCGTGATCTGCGAGGACGATGTTTTTCTCGGTCCTTCCATGGTCTTCACAAATGTAACCAATCCGCGCAGCGCCATTGTGCGCAAACACGAATTCAGGCAGACGCTCGTACGCAAGGGTGCATCCATTGGTGCGAACGCCACGATTGTGTGTGGCAACGAGATCGGGGAGTATGCGCTGATTGGGGCGGGCGCCGTTGTAACAAAGCCTGTTCCGGCCTTTGCATTGGTGATGGGCAATCCTGCACGGCAGGCAGGCTGGGTGAGCGAATATGGCCATCGCCTTCAGTTCGATGGGGAAGGAAAGGCTGTATGCAGTGAAAGCGGACAGCAGTATGCACTGAAAGATAACAAGGTCAAAAAAATAAAATAAGCAGGTGGATCAGAAAATAAAATTCGCAGTCATCGGTTGCGGCCATATTGGAAAGCGGCATGCAGAAATGATCAGCCGTAACCCTGAGTGTGAGCTGGCCGCTCTGGTCGACGTGAAAGAAAAAAGCAAGCTCGGTATTGACTATCCTGTCCCTTTTTACAATTCCATCGATGAATTGCTGCAGTCGCCCACGGAAGTGGAAGTGTTGAATATAGCCACGCCCAATGGCTTTCACGCGGAGCATGCGCTGAAGGCGCTGGAAAGTAAGAAGCACGTGGTGATCGAAAAGCCCATGGCGCTTAGAAAATCGGACGCCGAAAAAGTAATTTATAAAGCACTCAACGTACACCGCCATGTGTTTGCGGTCATGCAGAACCGTTACTCACCGCCTTCGATGTGGATCAAGGAAATGGTGGATTCGGGAAAGCTCGGCAGGATCTATATGGTGCAACTGAACTGTTACTGGAACCGCGATGACCGCTACTATAAAAAGGACAGCTGGCATGGCAGGAAAGACCTCGATGGTGGAACGCTTTTTACCCAGTTCTCGCATTTTATCGACATCATGTACTGGTTGTTTGGCGATGTGGAGCAGATCAATGCGCGCCTTGCCGATCACAATCATCAAAGCCTCACAGAATTCGAGGACAGCGGCGTGGTTACTTTTGATTTCGTGAACGGAGGAATGGGCTGCCTGAACTTTTCTACCTCGGTTTGGGACAAGAACCTGGAAAGCAGCATGACGGTGATCGCTGAGAATGGAAGCATTAAGATCGGTGGCCAGTATATGGACAAAGTTGAGTACTGTCACGTGAAAGACTACGAAATGCCAGTTCTTGCACCCACGAATCCAGGCAATGATTACGGAGCCTACAAAGGCTCGGCACAAAATCACAATCTGCTTATCGATAATGTGGTGGATGTTTTGAAAGGAAGGTCAACTATTACCACCAATGCCCTCGAAGGATTGAAGGTGGTGGATATCATTGAACGTATTTATCAGCAAGCGAATGGAAAATCAATTTGAAGCTCCGGGCATTATCCAGTTGCCCAAAATCCTTGATGAAAGAGGCAACCTGTCCTTTTTTCAGAATGGACAACACATTCCTTTTGAGATCAGGCGAACTTATTGGATCTATGACGTTCCGGGTGGTGAACAGAGAGGCGGACATGCCTACCGCACGCTACAGGAATTTGTTGTGGCGCTTTCCGGAAGCTTCGAAGTAGTGCTTCATGATGGCCGCGAGGAAAAGAGATTCTTGTTGAACCGGTCTTATTATGGGCTGTACATCCCAAAAATGTTCTGGCGCCACATGGAAAACTTTTCAACCAATTCACTCGCCCTCATTGTTGCCGACCAGAATTATGACGAGGCAGAATACATCCGCGATTTCGATACCTATCAGCGCATGAAGAATGAACAATAATTTCACCGTCTTCGACTGCAACCTGATCAGTTTTCCAAAGATCCCGAACCGCGCGGGTAACATTACCGCGGTGCAGAATGGAATTGAATTGCCGTTCAGCGTAAAGCGTGTGTATTATCTCTACGATATCCCTGCGGGCGAATCGAGGGGTGGTCACGCGCACAAGCACCTCGAGCAAATGATCATTGCTGCAAGCGGCAGCTTCGACATCACCATCGATGACGGAAAGGATCAGCGGAACGTTCAGCTGAGCAGGCCTTATTTCGGGCTGTATATCAGGCCGGGAATCTGGAGAAGCATATTCAGCTTTTCATCCGGAGCCATCTGTCTCGTGCTGGCTTCTTCCGAATATTACGAAGAAGACTATTTCAGGGAGTACTCCGAGTTCAAATCATTTAAGAGAAAATAGGAACAAGTGCATGACCGTATTCGATTGTAACATTCTTTACCTGCCGAAAATCATCAACCGCGCCGGCAATATCACTGTCGTACATAATCTCAAAGAGGTGCCTTTCGACACCAAACGGATTTTTTATCTCTACGATATTCCCGGTGGAGAAGACAGGGGCGCTCACGCACACAGACAGTGCCATCAGTTCCTGGTGGCGGCAAGCGGCAGTTTCGAGATCCTGCTGAATGATGGCAAAATTGAAAGAAAAGTACAGCTCAACAGACCTTACATGGGTCTGCACATTCCACCCATGATCTGGGCTTCTGAAATTAATTTTTGCTCCGGGGCCATTTGTCTTGTGCTCGCCTCTCATGCTTATGACGCCTCAGATTATATACGAGAATATTCCACTTACAAGCAATTGAAAAATGAGAATTGATCCCACCGCCGTTGTACAAACTTCCAGCATAGGAGAAGGTACACTGGTCTGGCAGTTTGCGGTGATACTCAAAGGCGCTGTTATCGGCAAGAATTGCAATATCAATTGCCATACATTCATCGAGAACGACGTGGTCATCGGAGATAATGTTACGGTGAAGTCGGGCGTGTATGTATGGGATGGTATTCGCATTGCGAACAATGTTTTTCTGGGACCCTGCGTGGTTTTCACAAATGATCTTCGCCCGCGCAGCAAACGATATGGAGAGATCGTAAGGACCGAAATTGAAGAAGGCGCTTCCATTGGCGCCAATTCGACGATCCTTGCAGGGACGCGCATTGGCAGGTACGCGCTGATCGGGATCGGTTCGGTAGTTACGCGGGATGTGCCCGATCATGCACTTGTATATGGGAACCCTGCCAGGATCAACGGCTGGGTGGATGAAGAAGGCGATAAACTAACAAACGAATCAACAAACATATGGATATCCAAAGCAGGCCAACGGTACCAGGAAACAAAGAAGGGACTGGTAAGAATATGAATGTTCCGTTTTTATCGTTCGGTCCCATGAACGCGGCCATCAGGCCTGAGATCATGAAGGCCTTTGAACAATTCTTCGACAAGGCATGGTATGTGTTAGGAGAGAAGGTAAGTGAATTTGAAAAAGAATATGCCGCATTTAATAAAGTGGATCACGCTATTGGCCTTAGCAACGGCCTCGATGCCCTTCACCTGGCTTTAAGGGCCTGCGGTGTCGGCGCCGGTGATGAAGTGATCGTTCCTTCGAACACTTATATCGCAACGCTGCTCGCCGTATCATATGTGGGCGGAACGCCGGTACTTGTTGAGCCGGTAAAAGAAACCTATAATATCGATCCTTCGAAGATCGAGGCTGCCATCACTTCCCGCACCAAAGCCATTATGCCGGTGCATTTATACGGACAGGCCTGCGAAATGGCGCCGATCATGGCGATCGCCAAAAAGCACAACCTTTTCGTGATCGAAGACAATGCGCAGGCACACCTCGCTACTTCAAACGGTCAACTGACCGGTAGCTTCGGACACATCAACGGAACAAGCTTTTACCCCGGCAAGAATCTTGGTGCGCTGGGCGATGCCGGCGCAGTTACAACGAATGATGTCACACTGGCCGAAAAAGCGAAAATGTTGCGCAACTACGGTTCGCAAAAAAAATATTATAATGAGGTGATCGGTTACAATATGCGTTTAGATGAATGCCAGGCGGCATTTCTTTCCATCAAGCTTAAATACCTGCAGCAGTGGACCGACCAGCGGAAAAAAATTGCAGCTTATTATGACGAGGCATTGAAAAACGTGGGTGACCTTGTGCTGCCTGCCATCGCTGAAGGATGTACACATGTGTACCATCTGTATGTAGTGCGCACAAAAAAACGGGAGGCCTTCCAGGAATTTCTTCAGAAGAACGGAGTGGGGACGCTGATCCACTATCCGGTACCTCCGCATCTTCAAAAAGCCTATGTTGATCTGAAGTTTAAGAAAGGTGCCTTTCCCATTGCAGAGGAAATTGCAGACAGCTGTGTCAGCATTCCGCTTTGGCCCGGAATGAAGGAAGAAGAATCGGCCTGGGTAGTAGAAACTATCAAAAAGTTTTTTAATCTTTAGGCCCATCCAATTTCTATGACCCAACCGAAGGTGCTCCTCCTGGGGTACAATTATGCATCCGTGATGAACAGCCTCTTTGAAGGCTTCAAAGAAACCGGGGTCCCCTGCAGGGCTTTATCCTTCGAGCTGCACCGCAGTTTTTTCAATCACTACGACAATATCGAATGCGTTTATAAAAAAAAATACAAAAGCAGGCTGGCTATAAACTGGTACCGGCTGAAAGGACTGGTTAAACTTTTCAGGTACCTGCTTTGGTGCGACGTCATCCACGTGTTTTATGATACGGCCGTTACAGGAAGCCGCGTGGAGCTGAAGCTGTTCAGGGCGATGAAGAAAAAAAAGTTCATCAATTTTCTTGGATCGGAAGTAAGGAATCCTCAGGTAACGATGCGCATGGATCCCTATTTTGAAAGGGCTTTTAAGGATCCGGGTTATGAGTATAAGGATGAATCGGAGAAGCAGTCAAACCAGATCCAGTCCGCTTATGCAAATGCAGGATTTGTCCCCATTGTATGGGACACGGATATTTATATCAATCCTTCAATTTTTCCTGTATACCACGTCATTCCTCATGCATCCCAGAATCATATAGCGCAGAAAGCGGAGAAGAAGAACGGCCCTGTGCTCATCATTCATTCTCCTTCGGCACCGGTAGCAAAAGGAACGAAGTATGTGCTTGAGGCAATTGAAGAATTGCACAGGAGAGGAACGGAAAATTTCGAGTTCAAGCTTCTGAAGAATATTCCCAACAATGTTTACCAGGAATATGTTTCAAACGCAGATATCCTGATCGACCAGATGATCTGGGGCGCATACGGTATTGCAAGCGCGCAGGCGCTCGCTTATGGAAAGGTGGTCGTGTGCTACCTGCTTCCTTACAGGGTGGAAAAATATTATGGAAAGGATTGTCCCATCGTAAATGCGAATATCGATAACCTTCCCGATGTGCTTGAAACGCTGATCAGGGACGAAGGAATGAGGAAAAGGATCGGTGAGGAAAGCAAGAGCTATTTTAAAAAGACACATGCGCCGGAACAGGTGGCGAAAAAAATGCTGAAGGCTTATTTAAATAAAACGAGGCGGCTGTGCTGGCGAAATTAAAAAATTCATTATTCTCTGATTTTATCATCTACGGGTTGGGAAGCGTCATCAGTCGTTCCATTGGTTTGATATTGACGCCTTTTCTTGCCCATGCACTGCTGCCCCGCGAGTTCGGCATCATCAATCTGGCCAATACGACCGCGTACTTCATCGGCATCTTCGTTGTGTTCTCGCTTGATGCCGCGGCGGGCCGCTGGTTTTTTGACACCACCGATGAAAACTACAGGAAAAGCACCATTGCCAACTGGTTCTGGTTTCAATTCTCGGCCTGTATTGTCGTGGTGATCATTGCTGCGATATTCTCGGCGCCCATTTCCAGGCTCATCTTTCTTCAACCCGACTCGGCCCTCTATTTTTTGTTGCCCGTGTTGAGTCTTCCTTTTAACGCGTTTGCGATGGTTTATCAAAACCTCGAGCGTTTTCGTAAGCGCCCATTGAGTGTAACGCTGTTCAACATCATGCTAACGGTCTTCAATGTGGTCTTTATTCTTTTCTTTCTGCTGTATTTGAAGAAGGGGATCATGGGTTATTTCCTCGGGCAGCTGATCACATTGATCATACTCGCCACTTTTGCCTTCATCCGCATGCATGGCTGGATCCATCCCAAACATATTTCAATACCAAGGCTGAAGGAGATGCTGCGCTTTTCACTGCCCATGGTGCCTACAGCGATAGCGTTCTGGCTACTGAATTCGTCTCCG
>DATMHB010000443.1:0-2967 GCA_035555175.1 Flavisolibacter sp.
CCAATAACGGCTCCGAGCACACGATTATTTTTATTAATAACGGCCCCACCTGCAGCACCCACGACGCCACCGATTACCGCGCCCTTCGCAGCCTTGCTAATGCCCTTCTTTTCGGATGCCTTCGCTTCACCAGCCGATTCAGAATTTTCTGAGCCCGAAGTTGCTACATCAGTACCAGACCCTGCATTGGCGGGTGTGCCGGACTGATCGGTGGACGGCTTAGGGTTGGTAACGACCGGCGCGGATCTTTTTGCTGCCGGCTTCGGAACATACTTGACTATTTTTACGACGGGCGCCGATTGCTGACGCTGGTTATAATTTTGTACACTCGCCAGTTCATTTTGGGCCTTCCAATTTTGGAACTTGCTCAGTCCGGTTGTGTCAGGCTGGGCTGTCTGTACCTGAGCTGCAGGAGTTTCAACAGCGGACCCGCTTGCAGATCTTGGAGTTGGGTTGCAGGCTGCCGCCATAATTGCGAGGCTAAAAAAAGGTAGAAGTTTTTTCATATGCTTAAATTTTAAAGTTGTTGAACCGAAAGCCGGTTGCGTGTAATAGACTCTAGAACGTGAAGCAGGTTTTGTGAAGGTTTGTTAAAGCTTGGTTTGGACCGAAGACGCTGAGATCGGAGAGACGATTATTGACGGGTTGTGACCGGGTGAAGTTCAGGGTGCCCTTGATTTGCCCCTTGCAGTGGCGGTTAAACGCGGAGGACGTGGAGGACGCAAAATTTATTCAAAAGCTTTCTTTGCGACGTTTCAAGCTTTGATGTTAGCCCTGTCGCCTCCTGCTCTGTATTTTCGATGCACTCGGGGATCTCAGTGAAGGGATTTCAAGTCCCCGTCTCCCCTAATTCATTATTGACGAAGATGCTGTTCTTGCACGGGAGACACGAGGCGGACCAAAACTAAATCTTATGCTTTGCGCTTCTTTGTCAAGAGGATACTTTGCTTCCTCCGCGCCCTTTGCGTTTAATTTCTCCATACACCACAAAGCCGCGATTTTTTGGGCTTATCCCCATTGGTATACAGTTACCTCCGAAGACCTGTCAATTCCAAAGGCATCCCCCGGCGGAATAAAATACAAAGTGTACTGTCCAAGCGGTCTGCGATTCCTCCGTCGAGTCTTGGCGTAGAGCAACGCTCGCCTCTTCGTCAACGCTTAAAAGCGAATAGATAGATTACCGCTGACAACGGCAACCCTGAAGTGGCCTGTCCGTTCAACAGGCGAAAGCTCGCCTGCGTTTAGTTGCTGAAAAGTATAGGTTCCGTTAACCGGGCTTCCCTGAGGTATTAAAACCAGGTCAGAAAAATGCTGCCTCGGCCCAATGCTGTAATCGAGCGATGCGAAAAAGCCGATATGCCTGGTCAGCTCAATCCCGGCTTTTACGCCCGGAACAAAAACAAAACCATTATTGGTTTCATGGCCTGCAGTATAAAAGATGATGTTCCTGTTATCAGCGGGATTTGAAGCGGATCTGATGGAGTCAAAGAATGCGAAAGGCTCCTGCGACACCGACGCGTATCCAAACAGGAACGAAGACTGTAGAAAGAATTCTTCTGTTGAATAAAATAACGCGGGGCCGATAAGATACTGGAAGGCATCCGGCTTTTTCGGCTTCACATCCAATTGCAAAGAAACCAGCTGCGGGCTTGCCGAACCATTCGTATAGCGGAGGCTGCTTACTGCGGAGGGTGCCTCAGGCCTGCCCGGAAACTTGCTATAGTCAAGCCTCAGTTCGAAGCCTGCGCAAAATGGCGAAACGGATCCAAAGCTGTAATTGTAGCCGGTTCTCCAGGTAAGGCCATTGGCGAGCATGGAAGATCGTTTCATGCCGGAAGAAGGGCTGAATATTCCCGTTCCTGCGTACCACATCGATCGCCTGTCCTTGTTTTGGGCATATAGCGAAGGGGGTAAAAAAGCAAGCGTGCAAACAATTACAAGTGAAGTGTATGCCTTCACGGATACCATTATTTTCATGGGCGCCAAATATAGGCTGAATGGCGATTTCACATTTTGTTTATGCAATAACAGGCGGCCACGGCCGTTCTTATATCGCAACGACTTCGAAACATCCGCTTATAGTTTTATATATTGAAGAAATGAGCAGTTGTAGTTGCGCTGCAATCAACCCAGCATAATGGCACAATTGTTGGAATTGTTATCCTGATCTTGTTAAGTTAAACGACTTTTACAGGCATCATTTTTTCAATTACAGGTATCACTACAAGTAATTGAAAAACCGGTCCCGCTTCGGCGGGACTTTTTTTTAAGGGTAAAAAAGAATTCAATAGTGAAAAGTTGAACGCGAAAACCAAAACTCCATCCAACATCTGTCGGGAAAGTATTTGCCTGGCCTGGCGTTGCTATCAGCCTGCGAGAATCAATTGTAAACAAAGTGCATCCTTCATTTTATTTTTTCCCGCATTTTCGAAGCGCACTGTGTCAAGTTCGTAAAACAAGCTCTTGCTGTTTCGGAAAACAGCTAAAACCTGCAATGGCGGACCACTGCAGGTTTCGATCACGAGACAAAGCCGCTTAACGCTGCTTGGGCTTGCGGCTTCCTTTAAAATTGTTCTTTTGATCTTTCTTGTTATGCGTAACGTCATCTCCCTTGGTCTCAAACTCCTCATTGCTGCGGCTGTCGAGATCATCCCGCACTTCGGGTTTGGGGCGGTGACTCATCAACTGCTTGTTCTGCATATTATTTTGTGCTCTGCTACCTTTCATAAAACATGATTTATGAAGACTATCGAAAAATCCATACCATTTTAGTCTTTCCTTTCGTTTTATTTGCCAATATTAGAGGTCGAATACGCATTTTTGTATTCTTCACTGATCATTAGAAAAATGAATGCTCACGCAAAATCCTGTATCCTTATTGTACTGTTGTGCTGTTTTGTGCTGCCCGCCTTCTCCCAGAAGATCATCACGGGCCATATTCGCGATCAGCACAGTGGGGAGCCTGTT
>DATMHB010000444.1:0-9221 GCA_035555175.1 Flavisolibacter sp.
TGAAAATCTTATAAATACCCTGGAATGCATGCCTGATGGATTTTGCACGCTGGATACAAGCTGGAGGTTCACCTATATCAACAACAACCTGGCCACAATGATTGGGGGCACTAAGGAAGATTTCATGGGAAAATGCCTTTGGAAGTGTTTTCCGGAAGCCGTCAATACAAAATTTTACAATTCGTATCATCGGGCGCTTAAAGAACAGGTATCGCTAACCGTAGAAGACTTTTATGCCCCGCTGAATATATGGTTTGAGGTGAATATTCATCCCATTAAGGGTGGCCTTTCGTTTTTTATGAAGGATGTAAGCGAGCGGAAGCGACAGGAGCAGCGTCTTGAGTTCATTTCAAAGGCCACGTCGGAAGTGATCTGGGAATATGACCTAAAAAAAGATGAGTTGGTATTCGACACGAAAAAGTTCGAGCAGCTTTTTGGCTATATATTGGATAAGCCTTCGATCCCATTTTCGTACTGGTTCAATAAGATCCCGAATGAAGATATTGAAGCGGCTTTAGTCAACAGGGAATATGCTATTGAACACGATTATAATTTTTACGTAACTGAATACCGGCTCACAAAAGCCGACGGCAACCTGGCTTATGTTAAAGACCGGGTTTACATTGTAAGAGACAAAGATGGAAATGCTGTTTCGCTGATTGGTGCTATGGAAGACGTTACAATGGCAAAACTGGCGGAAAAAACACTAATGGAAAGCATAGAAAGCTATAGACTTTTGTTCAATAACGGACCCCTGCCTGCCGTTGTTCATGATCCCGAATCCTTGCGCATTTGGGATGTAAACGCTGCTACAGTGGAGCAATACGGATATAGCCGTGAAGAGTTACTTTCCATGAGCGTGCTCGATCTGCATCCGCCAGAACTTCATCAAAAAATTAAAGAATTCAAGCTTAGACTAACCGCTTCGGCCAGCAACTGTATGGGCATGGGTAGAGCATATAAAGAAGGACGGGCAACGAATTCTTGTTGATGCATCTGCTATTCCGATCCCGTATAGCAACCAAACAGCAATACTTGCCATCGCAAACGATGTAACTGAGAAGGTGAGGCTACAAAAACAGATTATCCGGGAAAAAGTAAATTATCAAAAAGGCATTATGAAGGCCGCTCTTGAAGCGCAGGAAAAGGAAAGAACGGAAATTGCGAAGGAGTTACACGATAACGTGAACCAGATGCTCACGGCAGCCAAATTAAATGTTGAGAATACATTACACTATCCGGAACACAGCAGTCATTTTGTTTCTAAAGGAACCGGTTTGTTACAGGATGCGATTGACGAAATCAGAACGTTGACAAGAACGCTCACCTCGCCCACATTGAGAGGTCTTAGTTTTTGCGAATCGCTCCGCGAACTCATGGATTGTTATAAGGGCCTTGGATTTTTTGAAATCAAGCATGATTTCAATTTCAATGAAGCCGCACTCGACAAAGGCCTGTGTTTATCCCTTTACAGGATCTTGCAAGAGCTTATCAACAACACTATAAAGTATGCAAAGGCGTCTGTCGTATCCATGGCTATAACCACCTCAGGTTCGACCTTAAATTTGGAGTACGGGGACAACGGTGTTGGGTTCGACCTCCTTAAGGTCAAAAAAAGGTCTTGGATTAAATAATATCCAGCACAGGGTGGATGCGTACAATGGTCATCTCGAGATAGTCACTTCAGAAAATAGCGGCTATCGGCTGCTTATATCATTTCCTCTTCATGGGTGAAGGTATCTTCCTCTGAAATACAAGGGTCCTTAATGTTGAACGGATCGCACACACCAAACGCTGAAAAATAAATGTGTGATCAGCCTCCCGACCGGAGGAAGCGACATGCGTACTTCCATACCCTTTAATAAAAAACAATTCGCCTCGTGTCCTTTGTGGATGCTCACACATGGGCACTGCAGACTGACAACTGGCTTGCAGAGTGCGGCGGTCCAGGAAAATTTAAAGGTTATTGCTTATTGGTAATTTCGTCGCTGATTTTTAGGTTTGAGTACCCTAAAATAATCCTATGAACAAGATCAACACACTGGAACAATTTACCATCGGGGGCGTAACATTCCAATTTACGCAGGTCTATTCGTTCTTCTGCTCAAAATTTTTCATCACCGCATTCAATCGCTCAAACGAACAGGTCATGTTTGAAATGAAAAAGGACGCTGAAAGCCGGTGGAAGATCATAGATCCCGTACCATTGTGGGTCGCCAGGTGGGAGCCGTCGCTGATTGAAAGACTTGATTCGGCCCAGGAGAAAGTGTATCCACTTCAGCCGCATTTTACCAAAAAGGCTTCATAAAACAAATGAACCCGACAAAGGGCTGTTCTTTACGGTTTTAAGGTAGGAACAGTTTAGACAAAATGAATTGAAAAACAACATGCCTACAAGCTGTGACCGGCTAGCATGGTTGAAAAGATGGAGCATATCTCACCCTTCAATTACGCATAGCCGTTACCCTACATACAGGATTTGCTTTTGAAAACAACAGCCTTAATCCCTGTTGATATTGATCAACGCTCGCCTGTCAAGACTTTTCGATTCGCGCCTGTCTCTCACGTTGATAAGTTTCATTTCAACCGGGCAGCAGGCCCCAAAGGACGCATAAGAAATCCTTGCAGCTTCTATTCCTTTTTTGACAAGGTAATCGGCGCAAGCCCTGGCCCGTCTTTCGGAAAGTTTTTTATTGAATTCAGCCGAACCAATATCATCACTGTAACCAGAGATCTGGACAGTAACAAGCGGCTCGTTCACCAGCACCTGATAGATTGAATCCAGCTTCGTCTTCACAACAGGCTTTAACCGGCTATCATTATAATCAAAATAAACGGTGACCACATTCGCTACCTTCAATACCAGCTTCTTGTCCATACAAACCGCAACATGATAAAGTGTATCGGTAAATGGATTGGTTTCATTGATGCTGTCTATCCTGAATGGGATTGATCTATTATTGTATTTTTCGCGGCTGAGCATCACCTCACTTACATCACTCCCGCTCCATTCAAGTCTGAACGTACCATCTTCATTTGTTTTGGTTTGGAGTGTTTTCCCCTTTACGTCTTTAAGCACTACAGAAGCTTCATCAATTTTTTCGTTATTCCCGCAGTCACGTACAAGACCCGCGAGAATTTTACTTTTCGGCTTCCGCGAGACCATAAAAGTTTCCAAACAACATGCTGATCCACGGTCTGAACTGATAAAAGCATGATCGAGGAGGTTATCCGTTCCTGTTGCAAAAAAATAAAGATCGTCGCGTGGTGAGTTCACAGGAGCGCCCATATTCTGTGGCGTCTGCCATTGTGCAGGAGCACCTTTTGCAACGAACAAATCATATCCGCCCATCCCCGGCATTCTGTTTGAAGAAAATACCAACGAATGGCTGGCCGCGTGATAAAATGGCGCCTGTTCATCGGTCTTTCCGTTGATGGCGGGGCCTGCATTGACCGGATCGCCCGTTGCTCCATCAGCTAATATTGGCGCATACCAAATGTCAAGGCCGCCATAGCCGTCCTTCCTGTCGGAAGTGAAGAACAGATATTTTCCATCCGGCGAGCATGAAGGCTGCAAGCTGTTCGATCCCTGCTTATTTATCTTCGTCATTACCTGAGGCTCACTCCATCCTGTTGCTGATTTACTTGAGATCATGATAACGGATCTGAGGCGTCCACCTTCCATATTCCATTGCGTGAAGTAGAGGTATTGCCCATCGACACTGAGGGTTGATGTGCCCCGGTGAACGGTACCGTTATTCATTCCTATTGTCATCGGCTGTATATCTTCTATGGTAGCATTTCTTATAACAGAAGAATACATCTTATTGTGATACGGGTTATCTCCTGCTGCAACAGAATCTTTTTGAGTGCCCGTGAACATAAACCGATCTTGAGATAATGCCGCAAATGCATACGCACCGGTTTCATTTCCGGCAGGCGAATTGATCTTCTGAACATGATACAGCACCGAATCGGGGCGTTGTAACTGTTCCCTGATAAACTGCAGTCTTTTCTTTTCTTCGAGGGCTGCAGCCTGCCATTCACTGCCGGCATTTTCCCTGATGAAACGATCGATAGCTTGTTCAGCCAATTGATATCGACCGGTACTTCTGTCGCAGACAGCTTTCCAGTATAATGCAGTATTATATCTTGCGTGGTCTTTCTCAAAGCACATCGCATATAATTCACCCGCTCTGCCAAAGTCGCGCGCCAGGCGATAGCTTTCTGCCTGCCTGTACAGAACATCCGATTCACTTTGGTATTTTGAAGTGAGTCCTCCTCTCTTTGCATTCAGCGGAAACCCGCTCGTTTTCTTTGACTTCGCGTCCGGGTTCAGGTATTGACCATATAAGCCAGCCGCGGTAAAATACTCACCGGCATCATAATACTTGTCAGCGAGCACCAATTGTTTAGCCGCCTGGCCCGACGCATAACCTGATACAAGGCTTGCATTGACAACGATCAGGAACCTCAGCAGGAAATTTGACAACGGCAGAAATCTGTTTGCTTTACAGGAGGAAATTTTTTTCATAACGGTCCTGAGTTTAACCCAGATAATTCATTTTATAATCTCGGGCAATGAATAAAATCAAAAATGCTTTTTGTGCCATCCCGCTTTGTGTAAGTGAAGCTTAGCTCAAAGCTGTTGATGTTTTTCGCCATTGAACCCAATTTCGATGTGTTAGCATCGTAGCTTACACCTACCAGCAGGTTCTTGTAGTCGAAGCCAAGGAAGGGTGCTATTGCATCCTGATACCGGTAGTAGCTTCCTACCATGATGCCTGTCTCCTCGTTTACCTGTTTTTGAAGATAGACACCAGCCATGATTTCCCGGGCATTTCCCTGGTGCATGAATAACGCATGCGGTACAATGGTCAGCCCGTCGGATAGATTCAGGCTCACACCACCATGAATGGTGTACCGCATGGGTATCGTGTTCAGCTCTACAGCTTGCGTGGCGACAATTGGATCCGCAGGCTTATTGATATGAAAGAATGAAATACCTCCAAATACATTTGCGTTTTTTGAAGGAGAAGCATCGTAATATAAGACCCCGGTTCCCATATCCAATGTCGTAGCCGACGTTGTATTGAATGCTTCGGTTGTTGGATTCGAAGCACTGTAGCCGGTGATCGGATTCCATTGTTCACCCCATTTGAATTTCGTTGGATCGACATGACGGTTGATCAGTCCGGCCTGCATGGCAAACACAATGCAGTGCTCATCATTTTTGCCCAGTTTCACACCGGTGTACGCAATGGAGGCGTACGCATTGAAATAATTAAATCCGCCTTCGCCTGCCGATTGGTTCATTACGTTCACGCCAAGTGCAATATTCTCATTGGTCCTTGCATCAAATGAAATTCCGGTTGTGCGGTAAGGGTTGCCAAGGCTTCCCCACTGGCTGCGGTAAACGGCCGACACCCGGTATGCGCCGTCGGACGATCCGGTCATGGCCGGATTGATATACATCGGGTAAGTATAATTCTGGGTGAAGTGCGGATCCGTCTGTGCATGCACACATTGGATAGCTATCATGCAACAAATCACCAGAACAGCATTCTTCCCCAATGACAGCAGGGTTGATGGATTTTTCATGGATCGGATATTATTTTTCATAAAACACGGCAAGGCCGTAATATTTTAATGGCATAAGTTTATCGTAACAGCGTTACAGAGCCTTTCATTTTAATGGTCCTGCCATCTGTCATCAGTGCCTGGAGCGCATAGGCGTACACACCAACCGGTTGTGCCTTGCCTTTGTATCTTCCATCCCATGCCTGGTTCTTGTCCGTGATCACCATAATCTCCTGCCCCCACTGGTTAAAGATGCGCATCTCCAGTTTCACGATGTAATTGCTGTAAGCATACAACAGGTCATTCTTTCCATCACCGTTCGGCGAGAATACTGTCGGAACAAAAATGTCTTTATTCAGCGGAAGAACCGTGATGATATATTTCTGCGATAAACCGGAACAGCCATTGTTCACTGGCGTCACGGTAATGGTTCCGGTTATCGGATTAGCCGTTAAGTTCTTGCCGGTAAAGGACGGCACGGGGCCTGAACCTGAAGCCGCGAGTCCGATGGACGGATTGGAATTTATCCAGTTGAAATTGATCCCCGCAGGTGTCCCTCTGGGATCATATAAAGGAAGCAATGATCCATCGACCACCGTGGTATCGGAGTGGCTAGTGCCTAAGGATGGAACAGCGATGATAGATACGGTAAGGTTCACCGCACCCGTTGAACACTGACCAGCATTAGGTGTGAAGGTATAGGTGCCTGCATTTACATTGTCAATAGTTGCAGGACTCCAGGTGCCAATGATGCCGTTTGTTGAAACGGTTGGAAGAGCCGGAGCCGCCGCACCCGCACACAGGTTCATTGCAGCACCGAAAGAAAACGTTGGTGTTACATTGGGATTAACAGTCACTTTGAAGCTCGACGTAGTAATGCACTGGCCAGGTGGAATATTCGGTGTAAAAATATAGGTGCCGGAATTCAGGTTGCTTACCACTGCAGGATTCCATGTACCGTCGATGCCGTTATCAGACGTGGTTGGTAACACCGGAACACCGCCTCCTGCACAGATATTTAAACTGGTACCGAAACTGAAAACAGGAATCGTGTTGGGATTAATGGTGACCGTGAATGTAACGGACGTAGCACATTGTCCGGCGGCTGGTGTAAATGTGTACACAGCTGAAGTCTGGTTGTCAACTGCCGCCGGGTTCCAGCTTCCGGTTATGCCATTGGTTGACGTGACAGGAAGCGATGGAACTGTTGTGCCCGCGCAATAGCTTTGTGCATTCCCAAAAGAGAATGCAGGCGTTATATTCGGACTTACGGTTACAGTAAACGTAGTTGTCGTGGCGCACTGAGCCGCATTTGGCGTAAAGGTGTAAGTCGCGGAATTCTGGTTATCCACTGTTGCAGGACTCCAGGTTCCTGTAATTCCATTATTCGAGGTATTGGCGAGGACCGGTACGGCACCTCCTGCACAAATATTAGCTAATGTTCCAAAATTAAATGTTGGCGTTATATTCGGGTTAACAGTAACAGAAAACGTTGTTGTTGCAGCGCATTGACCCGGAGTCGGGGTAAATGTATAGGTTGCCGATGCTGTATTGCTCACCGTTGATGGGTTCCATGAACCTGAAATTCCATTATCAGATGGATTATACAAAACAGGAACAGTTGCTCCGGAGCAAATAGTTAGCGATGATCCAAAAGCAAATGTCGGTATGATCACCGGGTTCACATTTACAGTCAGGGTGAAACCTACGGCACATTGCGATCCACCGGGCAGGAAGGTATAGGTACCTGATGTAGTATTGCTGATTGTGGCAGGGCTCCAGGTTCCTGTAATTCCATTTGTTGATGTGCCTGGAAGAGCAGGAACTGCAGCTCCGGAACAAATCGTCAGTGAATTTCCAAACGCAAAAGACGGTGTTACAACCGGGTTTATGGTTACAGTAAATGTGGTGGTCAATGCGCACTGTCCGGCGGATGGCGTAAAACTGTATACGCCCGAATTCATATTATCAACCGCTGCAGGGCTCCATGTACCATTGATTCCATTGTTGGAAGTTCCCGGCAGAACAGGTACGGCGCCGCCGGCACAATAGCTTTGTGATGCACCAAATGAAAATACTGGTGTAACGTTGGGTGTAACGGTTACACTGAATGTTACAGAACTGGCGCATTGACCTGCAGCCGGTGTGAAGGTATAGGTGCCGGATTTCTGGTTGTCTATTGCCGACGGGTTCCATGTGCCACTGATGCCATTATCAGAAGGAGCATACAAGGTTGGAACAGGTGCGCCTGCACAAACGGCGAGTGATGATCCAAAACCAAATGCCGGTGTGATCAATGGATTCACAGTAACGGTAAGGGTGAAACTTACAGCACATTGTGATGCATTAGGGACGAAAGTATAAGTTCCTGAAATGGTATTATTAATGGTTGCAGGACTCCAGGTTCCTATAATACCATTTGCTGAGGTGCCAGGCAAAGAAGGAACGGCCGCTCCCGAACAAACCGTCAGTGAATTTCCGAATGAAAACGTTGGCGTTACATTCGGGCTCACCGTTACGGTAAACGTGGTTGTGTTTGCGCACTGACCCGCATCTGGTGTAAAGGTGTAAGTTGCCGAATTCTGATTGTCTACTGTTGCGGGACTCCACGTACCTGTTATTCCATTATTTGAAGTGCTGGTGAGAGCAGGAACAGTGCCACCCGCACAAATGTTGGTGGATGTTCCAAAATTAAAGGTTGGTGTGATGTTTGGCGTAACCGTAACAGAAAAACTCGTTGATGCCGCGCATTGGCCGGGACCTGGCGTAAATGTATAGGTGCCTGATGCGGTATTGCTCACGGTTGATGGACTCCACGAACCTGTAATTCCGTTATCAGATGGATTATATAAGGCCGGAACTGCTGATCCGGAGCAAATAGTTAATGATGGTCCAAACGCAAAGGTTGGTGTGATCACCGGGTTCACATTAACCGTAAGGGTAAAGCCTACTGCACATTGCGACCCATTAGGAACGAAGGTATAAGTGCCCGTGGCGGTATTATTAATCGATGCCGGACTCCATGTTCCGGTTATGCCATTGGCTGATGTACCGGGAAGCGTGGGAACGGCAGCACCCGAACAGATCGTCAATGAATTTCCAAATGAGAATACAGGTGTTACATTCGGACTTATAGTTACGGTAAATGTTGTTGTAGTGGCGCACTGACCTGCATCGGGGGTGAAGGTATACGTCGCCGAATTCTGGTTATCGACTACTGCGGGAGTCCATGTACCCGTAACTCCGTTATTCGAAGTATTGGGAAGCGTAGGCACTGTCCCTCCGGCACAAATGTTAGCCGATGTTCCAAAACTAAACGTCGGCGTTATGTTTGCTGTAACCGTAACAGAAAAAGTAGTGGTTGCCGCACATTGACCCGCAGTTGGTGTAAATGTATAGGTACCTGATGCAGTGTTGCTGACGGTTGATCGGCTCCATGTACCTGTAATTCCATTGTCTGACGGGGTATACAAATTGGGAACGGCTCCTCCCGAACAAATAGACAGCGAGGATCCAAAAGCAAATGTTGGTACAACCGGTGCATTAATGGTAACTGTAAACGTAAAACCTGTGGCACATTGTCCGGCAGCCGCTGTAAACGTCTACACACCAGAATTTTGGTTCTCCACTGTTGCCGGGAT
>DATMHB010000445.1:0-11854 GCA_035555175.1 Flavisolibacter sp.
GGACAGCGATTCGCGATCAGTATTTAAGTTCGGATTTGCCATGGTTTGAAAGGACCGCGGGCTGATTTTCTCTCTCAAAGGACGGGTTGTTCAGCTGGCCGCAGGCGTGTAAAACTAAGCCTTTTAGCAAAGAAATTCATACAAGAAATCTTTAAAGCTTGGGTAAATTTGAACAAAATCACCATCATGAACATAGGTGTTTTAGGAACTGGAAGCGTGGGCACAACCATTGCCACTGCACTTACCGAAAAAGGACATATGGTTAGAATGGGAAGCCGCAGTGCCAATAATGAAAAAGCTGCAGCATGGGTAAAGAAGTCGAAGCGCAATGCCACGCAGGGCGATTTTACTGACGCGGCTTCGTTCGGTGATCTCATCTTCTTATGTCTGAATGGCGCATATGCACTTGATGCAGTGCGTTCGGTAGATGGAAGCAATGTGAGCAAAAAAATAGTGATCGATCTTACCAATCCACTCGACTTCACGCAAGGCATGCCACCCAGAATACTTAAAGGTCTCGGTAATTCTAATTCACTGGGTGAAGAGATACAGAAAGCATGGCCGAATGCGTATGTGGTGAAGGCGCTGAACACCGTTACTGCAAATTTGATGGTGGAACCAAAATTGGTGAATCACGGGGATCATAGTCTCTTTATCTGCGGCAATGACGGTGATGCAAAAAACAAGGCGAAACACTTTCTGGTAGATACGTTTGGCTGGAGGCCCGAAAACCTGATAGATCTTGGAGGGATACAAGCGGCCCGCACAAGCGAAGCGTATGTACCTTTTTGGGTAAGCCTGATGCAGGCAATGGGCACACCGATGTTTAATATAAAGGTGGTAAAATAAGATAACCGAAACGTGCAGAAAGCGAAGGAAGGTTCCGCCCTCGTCCCTTATTATTGGCTTACATTCGATCTCCACCTCAATTGGCGTCTGGTTAGCCTTATATTGCTCTCTTTTATTAAAGAAAGGCCGACCAGGCTTTTGCATGAAAGAATATGTTACAATGCTCCACTCTGCCATCGTGTGCGGCGCGTCGGCTACCATGCGTTCAGTGGCTGATTTCATGCCCACTGACACCCCCTAAAATGTTTATCAGCCAAATGATCCGCCGGATCAATCACCAATGCCTTAATGATCGCCAAAATGGTAAACTGCGAGTAAGTCAACCCTGAAATTATTTTGGGTGCTTTCATACAAAAAAGTAGGCACGTAATTCGCCGCAAGCGCAAGACCGATATGATCGTTAAACCTGTATTCTTCTGCTGCTCCGACATTTAAAGCAAACGATTTTTCACTGGAGCTGGTACTGCCGTAAGAGCCGGAATTGTTCTTAACCGTATACACACCCAATCCTGCAAGAAGGTGCGCAGAAAAATTCAATTTGCCGGATCCTTGTGACAGAGGTACAAAACCGGCACCTGCGGTGAGCGTGAAAAGCCCGGCGGTTTGGCTGAAATCCTGATTGCCTATTTTATTGTCATCCTTATGCAAATAATAACCGATATCCGCCGTGAGGCCAAATTGCCCGTTTAAGGAATGTGTATAATTCGCACTGAATCCGAAACTGCCATAGTGGACGTTCTTGTCTCCAAAATGCATCCATGCAGGTCCTAAAGCCATCCTATCTCCTCCTTCGTACGCAACATCGTGTTTGGGCTTCGCAGGCTTTGGCTTTTCAACCCACCCTTTCTCTTTTTGGAACTCGTAAAACACTTTAGTTCCTGAAGCATCCAGCTCCCACTTGTTGCCGGATTTAAGCACTCTCGAAGTTGGATCGATAACAAAATCACTTTCACTGACTACGTTCCCCATGGCGTCCTTCTTGATCGTTTTTCCTTTAAAGGGTCTGCTGTCCTCATAATATTCATCGGTTGTTTCAACAGAGCCATTCTTATACTTGATCGTTATTTTCTCTTCCATTATTTTCCCGGCGCCATTGATGTATTTTTCGGAAGTATGCTGATCGGCGTAAGAAAGTTTTTTGATCGTGGTGGTGATTTTTTTGCCATTCCCATAAGTGTTGTCATCCGTAGTAAAAGTTTCCGATGTGGGAAGATCATTTTTATTTTGCCAATGCTGCTCATTTTCATCGTACACGAATTCCTGCTTTTTTCGGGCGTCATCGAATTCCCATTTGGTACCCGAAATAATTTGTCCTCTCTTATTGGAACGGTAATCTTCATGACGCACTAAGGTTCCCGCGAAGTCCTTTTTGTCGACCTTGACCCTTTTGAGAAAATCGTTCGCGGCATCAGGCATATAATCCCTTACTTCGACCGAGCCATCCTTGTATTTTATAATCTCTTTCCATTCCATCAATTTCCGCGGGTTTGAACCATCGTAGAATTCCTCTCTAACAGTCTCTTTAACATCGGCAGAACCAAACACATTGTTTGCTGCCCCGGTGATGGTCTTCTTGATCCCGTTACCGTAAGTATGGTCTTCGGTAATTTCGGTCTTTGTCTGCCCAACGGCAGAATCGCTGGACGTCGCTGCTAAAACTGTTGCCATAATAATGGCGCAGATACTGCTATTCATAAACGTGAGTTTGGTTGTCGACGAATGCAGATACAGAATGGTTTGTTAGAGGAATGGATAGTGTAAGAACTCCATATCCAATCACGATCTATTTTCAGAGGGGAAATTCTAAATTAAGTTACGAAGATTTTACACTGGCCGAATGGATGTTCCGCCTGTTCATCGACTGGCCGGATGTCATTCCGGAAGGTGTCGAGATGATGCCGTAAAATTGCATTCAGATGTGATTCGCCATGAGGCCTTGGACAAATGCAGGAGGAGGATCGCCCGATGCCGGGTCGCTTTCATCAGGCGCCCCTTTTGCGAAAATTGATCAACAATGGAAAATGGGCCTGCCACGGCGGCAATAAAGATTTCTTTTCTGAGTCCTGCGGTATTTCTCGATATTTCTTCTCTGCCCATGTGTTGGCCAAAATAACTTCAACCGGCATATTGCATCAGGCCGAGGATCAAATCCGGATCGGGACAATTTGCCAAATATTTCTCCCTCTCGCTAAATTTGCACACACCCGGATAGTCGCCCCGCATGCCTTGCATATCGAGTATGATCTGAAAATGCAGATGCGGCGGCCAGTGGCCGTTCTCGAAAGGAATTCCAAATTGCGCAAACACATCGCCCGCTTTCACCACGTCACCGCCCTGCATATTTTGAATGGAGTTCAGGCTCAGATGACCATACAAAGTATAAAAATGGAAGGACTCCATCTGGTGACTCAAAATAACGGTTGTACCATAATCACCGTATGCATTATTAAAGCCAAAGCTGTGCACAATGCCGTTCATCGGCGCCATCACCTTCGTGTATGGCTTGCCCCAGATGTCGATTCCAAGATGCAAACGCCTGGGCTCTTCCCCGTCTTTTGCGTCGAATACGTGACTCCTGCTGTAGATAGTACGGTGTTCATTGTACCCTCCGATCCCATATTTGGCGCCGGCCGCGTTTAATTGCGCATTTATATAGCGGATGAAAAGATCCGTGTCGGCCAGGATGTCCGGAGTAAGCGTCGTATTTTTTTCCGTGAAATCAAGTAGGAGCAGCCGGTCGCCTTTCGTGAAAGGCACTACGGGCTTGAATTGCAGCCCCGATTCCCTGATCCGTTCGTCAAATTTCTTTGTCTCCATTTACCTGAATCGATAACTTTAGCGAGCCACTGAAACCTAAAATTAAACAAACGCATATGAAAAGATTGATTGTGCTGGCTGCACTCGCATTCGGCATTGCGGGGCATGCCCAGACAAACCCATTATGGCTGCGCTACCCGGCCATTTCCCCCGATGGCAAAACCATCGTCTTCAGCTTCAAAGGCGACCTTTACAAAGTTCCTGCATCCGGAGGCGAGGCCTATCCACTTACGCTTCATGAAGCATATGATTATATGCCGGTATGGAGTCATGATGGTAAATCGATCGCCTTCGCATCCGATCGGTACGGAAATTTTGATGTGTATGTAATGCCCTCTGTTGGCGGCGAAGCAAAAAGGCTGACGTATAATTCAGCTAACGATTATCCTTATGATTTCACACCGGACAATCAAAAGGTGCTCTTCGGAACGAACCGCAACGACGTGTATACGTCGGCCAGGTTTCCGCAACGCGGATCGTTCCAGAAATTATATGAAGTGCCCGTGTCCGGCGGCCGTTCGGTAATGTTTTTGTCAGCTGGTTCCGAATTCGCCAGGTTCAACGCAAAAGGCGACAAAATAATTTTCCAGGACCGCAAAGGTTACGAGGATGCCTATCGCAAGCATCATACTTCCGCAGTTACAAGAGACATCTGGATCTATGACACAAAGAAGGATGAATACGTGCAGGTATCCAGCTTCGAAGGCGAGGACCGTGAGCCGGTGTGGGGAAGTGATGACAATACATTTTATTATCTCAGCGAAAAAGAAGGCGGCAGCCAGAATATTTACAAGTCAACGGTAGGTGGACAAAGCAGTCTTCAGCAGCTGACGAAATTCAGGAACAACCCCGTGAGGTTTTTATCACGCGCAGATGATGGAACACTTTGCTTCACCTATGATGGCGAGATCTATACTATGAAAGAGAATGGCGCTTCTCAAAAAGTAAAGATCAACATCAACAACGATACGAGGGGAAATGATGAGAAGATCCTGCCAGTCAATACCGGCATCACACAAACCGCGCTTTCTCCCAATGGAAAAGAGATTGCCTTTGTTGTTCGGGGAGAGGTATTCGTTACATCAGTGGAAGGAGGGTACACCAAAAGGATCACCAACACCGCTCAGCAGGAAAGAACTGTGCGGTTCAGTCCCGATGGCCGCTCGCTTTACTATGCCTCTGAGAGAGGCGACAGCTGGGATGTTTACAGGGCTTATATAGAACGCAAGGAAGAGCCCTATTTCTATGCTTCCACAGTGGTAAAAGAAGAACCTGTGATCGCGACCGCAGCAGATGAATTTCAGCCGGTGGTTTCTCCGGATGGAAAAGAGATCGCTTATCTGGAAGAAAGAAATGTTCTCAAGGTCTATAATATTGCCTCGAAGAAGAGCCGTACGATCGTACCGAAAGGAGTGAACTTTTCATACGCAGACGGAGATCAATATTACACGTGGTCGCCCGATGGAAAGTGGATCGCGTTCAATTCGGCGGAAGGAAGATGGGGCGCATCAGAAGTGGCGATGATGAAGGCGGACGGCAGTGGCGAAAGAAAAAATCTAACACAGAGCGGGTTCTTTGACGGCGGTGCACAATGGGCATTTGGCGGCAAGGCGCTTCTGTGGACCACGGACCGCGATGGCAAAAAGCCGCTCGCATACCAGGGCGCAAGAGAAGTGGATGTATATGCCATGTTCTTCGACCAGGATGCATACGATCGGTTCAAACTTACCAAAGACGAATTTTCACTGCTGAAAGAAAAAGAAGACAAGGATAAGGAAGCAGTGAAAAAAGACAGTTCGCTGAAAATACCGCCTCCCGCAAAATCATGGGAGCCGAATCTTGAAGGGTTGGACAACCGCAAGCTGCGCCTTACTATCAACTCAGGAAATATTTCTGGTTACCTGATGAGCAGCGACGGCGAAAAATTATTCTTCACGGCGCGCATGGAAAAAGGTTACGATCTGTGGATGACCAATCCTCGTACAAAGGAAACGAAATTGGTAGCCAAACTTGATGGAGGACCTGCAGGGCTCGACATCAGCAAAGACGGCAAGACCCTATTCGTGGTAAGCGACGGACGCATTGTGAAGGTGGATGCGGAAAGCGGACGCACGACGCCTGTAACAGTGAATGGTGAAATGGTGTTGAAAGCAAATGAAGAACGCGCCTATATTTTTGATCATGCCTGGAGACAGGTGGTCAAGAAATTTTATGACCCAAAGATCGGTGGCGTTGACTGGAAGATGTATCATGACACTTACGCAAAGTTCCTTCCCTTTATCAATAATAACTACGACTTCCAGGAACTGCTAAGCGAGTTGCTTGGAGAGCTGAATGCTTCTCATACCGGCGGGCGTTATTCGCCGCAAGGCCAAAACACAGATGCCACTGCGAGCCTTGGTCTTCTGTATGACGAAATGTACGAAGACAATGGTTTGAAAATAATGGAGGTACTGGAGGGAGGACCTTTCACCAATGCACAAACGAAAATCAGGAGAGGTGTCATCATTGAAAAGATCGACGGCGATGAAGTAAGCAACGGCTTTGACTGGGCCAAACTGCTCAATCGCAAATCAGGCAAGAACCTGCTGCTTAGCTTATATGATCCTGAAACGAAGCAGCGCTGGGATGAAACAACAAAGCCCATTACACAGGGCGAAGAGCAGGCACTGTTGTACCAGCGCTGGGTAAACAATAATCGCAAGAAAGTGGAGGAATTATCAGGCGGTAAGGTTGGTTACGTACATGTGCAGGGCATGAACGATGGAAGCTATCGAACAACCTATGAAGATGTCCTGGGCAAGGCTGCAGGGAAGGAAGCCCTCATCGTTGACACACGCTTTAACGGTGGCGGCTGGCTGCACGATGACCTGGTAACGTTCCTGAGCGGAAAACAATACCTGAAATTCTCTCCGCAGGGTGCAGTGCCAACATCTTCGGAACCACAGAACAAATGGACCGCACCGTCTACCGTGATCATGAGTGAGAGCAATTATTCGGATGCGTTCATCTTTCCGTATGCTTATAAGAGTCTCGGCATCGGAAAATTAATTGGTATGCCGGTAGCCGGAACGGGAACCGCGGTCTGGTGGGAAACACAGATCGATCCGAGCCTCGTCTTTGGCATTCCAATGGTGGCAACGATAGGCAAGGAAAACCGCCCGACGGAGAACCTTCAGCTAGAGCCTGACATCAAGGTGCCGAACGATTATAAATCGATCCTGAGCGGTAAGGATCCGCAATTGGAAAGGGCAGTAAAAGAAATGCTCGAGGAGATCAGGAAGGCGAAGAAAGATTTTTAGTTTTATGAAGCCCCGGCCATTGCGTCGGGGTTTTTGTTTCGCCCAAAGCCGTAAAAGGTCAACTTCATTCCACCGCGCCTGGATAAAAGGCTTAAAGCATGCCGGCGTCGGGAGGCTATCGCTGTTCTTTCGATCTCGGCTCTGTTGCTTGCTCTGACGTTCTCTCCTCGCTCCTCGTTTTCCTTCCTTCGATAAGTAAGGATAGAATAAAGACATCACACAACTTCATACAAGAATGATGTTGTTGGTGGGACAGCGGCAATCGCGCGGAAGGTTTTAAGCGCAAGTTGTAACGGATTCGAAAGCCTTGAATTGGATTGGGGCGTTGAAAAAGAAGTATCCGGTTAAGATAAACGAGGCCGTACTGGCGCAATTGATCAGGGAGAAGAAGTGGTAGGGTGCGCCAGACCTATAAGGTTTTAAAGACCTTATAGGTTGGTGGTCGAACTATTGCCGCTATGGGTGAGCCCCAGTCTGCCGTTCGTCTTTCCACTGCAGTTTACTTAATCTTTCAAATCTCGTTCAACTTGCTGTGCTTCAATACGCGCATAAATGCAAAGGTTTATTAACCCTTCCCGCGAATGGGTGCTGCTGCATCTTTTTGACAGAAAAATCTTGTGTAACCCCGGCCATTTAATCACAATTTTTTGGTGTGACGTTTTGCGGACTTTATAATGAACCTATAAGGTCTTTAACACCTATAAGGTCTTAAAGACCTTATAGGTGTTGCTAAGCCTAAAGACGGTAAAGTATTCGCAAAATCTCTTAAAAGCAACCTTGCCTGCGGACCTACCTCACATGTACGATCCATCAACAAGTAAGAATTAACGTTTATCAGGCAATTAATCCGCACTGCAAACGTTTAACACCTGATGATCCTACCAAAGACCAACCTCAACCAACTCCTCTGTCTGGGCCTCTTTTTATTGCCCTTTAATACCACCTTTGGCCAGCAGGTCACCGGATTCTGGAAAGGAAAAATTGACCAGCTGAATGTTGAAGTAAAGATCATACAGAAGGGAGACAGCCTCACCGGGACCTCGTATTATTACCAGCCATCCGGAGTTTATCAACGTTATAGTATCAGGGGCTACTTCGATGCCCAAACGAACAGCGTTGTATGGTGGGATGACCAGCTTATCTCGAACAAAAAAAATGCAAACTCGAGTGGGCACCTTTCCGTCGCCGACTTTAATTGTCCCGGTGGAGGCGCCATGACACTTGACGGGAAGTCCGCACCGGTTACCGATCCTGAACGATTGAAGAATGGCGTAAGTCTCACAAAAGTCGCTGGCCCTACTTTCCCCGACGAATGGGACTTTGTGATCGATAACTATACAGTCGGTGCCAACGATCCCGATATCATTGACAGCATAGGGCTGATCTCTTTCTCAAAACCTGCTCCACCGCCGGTATTTGAAACACCGGCACAAGAACACCGGCCTTTGACTATGACGAGGCCCCCTGTAGTCAACAAGCCTGCGCCAGCGCCAATGACGATTGAAGAAAAATTTAAGAGCCGCACGAAAATCTTTTCAAAAGAGATCGTGCTCGAAGGCGATTCCATAGAGCTTCGCTTTTACGACAATGCCGAAGTAGACGGAGACTCCATCTCGCTTTTCATCAATGACCATCTTCTTTTCAGCCATGTAAAACTTACGGATAAAGCTTACACAATAAAACTCCCTGTGAAAGATATCAGCGATAACAGCGAACTGGTGATGGTAGCAGAGAACCTCGGGTCCATTCCGCCCAACACCTCGTACATGGTGGCTATAACAGGCGACAAAAGATATGATGCTCAGCTTGCGAGTACAGAGAATACAAGCGCGATGATCAGGTTGATGAAACCGGCCGGTAAATAACCTGTGGCTGGTTCATCTCACCAGATAATGCTTATTGGCTAAATTTACACAGCGGTAAATGATAATGTATGGCACATCCAAATCTTACGCTCATCAGCGCACTCAGGCAATCAGCGAAACAACTTAGAAACGGCGCACGCTATGCGTGGGGAGATCATGGCTCATGCAATTGCGGACACCTATTACAGGTAGTAACGCATTTGACAAGGGAAGAAATTCTTCGTTCAGCACACACCGGCATCGGTGAGTGGACGGAAATTTCAGAAGACTACTGCGGCGTTACAGATCTGCCCGCCTATGAGATGATCGCACGGCTCGAAGCCATTGGCCTAACGCCCACCGATATACACTGCCTTGAATACCTCCAGGACCGTGAGGTGCTGGAACAATTGCCGGGTGGCTTCCGGTGGCTGAAAAAAAATGTTCGCGAAGATGTCGTGCTTTATTTTGAAACAATGGCCGACCTGCTGGAAGCGCGGTTAGCAGCGTCGTTAGATATTAGCGAAACCATTCTTGAAATAGCGGGCGAGACTTCAAGCCAAACTTAAAAAAAAGAGCCGGCAAAGGCAGTGCGGAGAAAGAGAGCCCGCCTACGCCAAGGCTTCGACGGACGGAGTGAGAAAAGAGCGAGGAACAGAGCGCAGAGCGAAGGGAAAAAAGAACGAGCGGACATAGGAAGCTTCGTCCATAGCGCTGTGACCTGAACTGCGCCTTGGCGCACTTTGTGCCTTTGCGCGAAACAGAGCGGAGAGCGGGAGCACCATTCATTACATGCGAAGGTCGCCCCTTATGAAGACGCGGTCATTTTGCGATCTAGTTCTTTAGTGCAGTCAGTGCCCCCGTAGAGGTGATTCCGTACAACCGTGCGACGCAAGAGTTGATGATAGCATTACTGTTGGGCAATAAAATATTATTGACATGATTTTCTTCATAGTAACTCGAAATAAGACCTAGGGCTATTGGCACTATACCGAAATGCATGCACAATAAAAATAGTTAAGCGAGGACTCGTCCGCAGGCTGAACGTAAGCGTGAGATTTTGGAAGGTGGGAAAATGATTGAAATTTCAAAAGGGAAAATCTATTTTATTAAAAGAAAATTCCCATGGCTGACAGTGGTAATAGCTGTAATTTTTTAATGGGGGGCAGCCCCCCAAGAGGAGCGCGGAGAAAGAGAGCGGAGAGCGGCGGGCCGTAGCATCTTCAGTGCATTAGCTAGTTTGCTTTTTACTTTTTTTATGCGCCGTGGCGAACCTTGCGCCTTTGCGCGAAACAGACCCCACCTGCGCTAAAGCTTCGACGGACAGAGCGAAGAGCATGTTCAGTGCTGTAAGTAGTTTGCACACACCTTGGCGCACTTTGTGCCTTTGCGCGAAACCGAGCGAAGCGAATCAACAGTAGTAAGCTCAGTGCTTTAGGATAGTTTTGAATTTTGACTTCTCCTCCACCCTCACACTACCACATTCACCATCTTCCCTTTCACATAAATAATTTTCTTCGGCGGCTTTCCCTCGGTCCATTTCCGGATGACAGGATTCTCCAGCACCAGGGCTTCCACCTGCTGCTGCGATGCAGCAAGATCTATATTGATCGTTGTTCTTAACTTACCATTCACCGAAACAGGATATTCCTTTGCCGTCTCCACAAGGAATGACGGGTTGAACTTTGGAAAGGAGGCATCGATGATGGTCGTGTCGTGGCCCAGCTGATGCCACAATTCTTCGGTGATATGCGGTGCATACGCAGCGAGAATGATCAGCAAAGGCTCCAGCACTTCGCGCTTATGGCATTTGAGGTCGGTCAGCTCATTCACGCACACCATGAAAGCGCTCACCGAAGTGTTGTAGGAAAAACGTTCCGTGTCTTCTTCAATCTTTTTGATCGTGCGGTGCAATACTTTCAGCTCTTCTGCCACTGCAGCTTCATTCGTAACGATGAGTCCTTTTTGTTCGTCGTAAAAAAGGCGCCACAATTTTTTAAGGAACCGGTGCACACCTTCTATGCCTTTTGTGTCCCACGGTTTATCCTGGTCAATAGGCCCGAGGAACATTTCATACATCCTGAATGTATCCGCACCATACCGCTCCACCACGTCATCCGGATTAACAACATTGAAATAACGCTTTCCCATTTTTTCCAGGCGGCCGCCGCATATATATTTTCCACCTTCGAGAATGAATTCTGCATTTTCAAAATCGGGCCTCCACCTTCTGAACGCCTCGATATCCAACTCAACACCATCAACAAGCGCAACATCTACGTGCACCTCGTCTGTTTCATATTGGTGCTTTAATCCGGCGGAAACAAATTGATTCTTGCCCCTGACACGGTAGGCAAGCCTTGAATCGCCTCCGATCTTTCCCTGGTTGAGCAGCCTGCGATACGGTTCATCAAATCCAATCCATCCAAGATCGTAGAGCGCCTTGGTCCACATGCGGCTGTAAAGAAGATGTCCGACTGCATGCTCAGTGCCGCCCACGTACAAATCAACCTGCTTCCAGTAATCGCTCCACTTCCTGTCACAGAATGTATTTTCATTGTGAGGGTCCATGTAGCGCAGGAAATACCAGCTGCTGCCTGCATACCCCGGCATCGTGTTCGTCTCGAGCTGCTTCGAAGTCCATTGCGGAATATTGGCGAGTGGTCCCTCTCCTTCCGGGCCCGGTTTGTAACTTTCAACGTAGGGTAACTCCAGCGGTAACGCGCTTTCATCAAGTGGAATGGCCATTCCATCGATCCATTGTATGGGAAAAGGCTCGCCCCAGTAGCGTTGCCTGCTGAAGGCCGCGTCGCGCATTTTAAAATTGACCTTTCTCTTTCCTAATCCTTCGTCCTCCAGTTTTTTGATCACCACTTCAATCGCATTGCGCATCACGATGCCGTTGAGAAAATCACTGTTCTGCAACACCGCATCTTTGGTAGGGTTGGCTTCTCTCCCATTGTAGGCATCACCAAGAATGTTCGTCACCGGAAGATTGAAATGTGTTGCGAACTTGTGATCACGTTCGTCACCACTCGGCAC
>DATMHB010000446.1:0-6438 GCA_035555175.1 Flavisolibacter sp.
AACGGCAGGCGGTGTATTTCATTAACAGGTAGTCAAGCAAACGGCCAGGCGGATGGTTCAGCAGGAACTCTCCAATTTTTTTGGAGAGCGGATTTTTTGTTTCCTCCACATACGAGACGCGCAGGGTATGGTTGGGAAGAAAGGTATGGCTCCATTTATTCGCGATAAAAAACCGCCGGAAGGCCTCTATACCGCGAAGCGGCAGAAGGGTTACGACTTCTGTGGCGGTGAAAATATTTTTCTCCTTTATTTCCAGCATGGACTCGGAGACGTAATAGTTCATACAGAAATAATGCTGCATTTTAAAAAGAAAGGTGAGCTTTTTAAAGCAGTGCATTATCGTTCTTGCCAACCATAATTTATTCTTCGCCGTGATGATAAAAAAATCTATGTCCGATTTCTCGTCTGCAAAATTTTTCGAGAGGGATCCCGACACAGCAACGCCTCTTACAAATGGAAAGGCAGATAAAAATCCGGCTATCCTTTCGGCTTTTTTCAACAGGTCTCTTGCCTTCATATTGCCTTGCCGCCTGCGCACGACAAGCGCATAATTATCCTGCAGCGAATAGAACTCATCCAATTTAAAGATCCATCCTTCGATCGAGAGCTGTTGCAGGCTTTCCGTGATCTCTTTTTGCGAGCAGGGGTTCGCGGAGAACTGGAAGATCTCTGTCTGGTTGAGCGGATAATCAAAGATGTCGAAATAGGAAAGCGTAGCTAATATGTCGTGCTTCACACACAAGTGAGAGTAGTTTGATAGTAGAAACGTAGGCTGGCTTGAAATGGTTGCTATGTGCAGATACTTAGCATCTTATATTTAATTATCATGCGCCGCCGCCTTTGTAGGGAGAAGGGGAGCGATCATTCGGATGCGATCAATATAGAAATGCAAGGGGATTAAACCGTACCTGATTTTTTTCTAAGCTCTTCCAGCTTCAGGTATTTTACGAAATGGTAGCAGGTATTGAGTATGGCCCAGGAAAAGCCCTGGTAGCCATTGAGGAAGTTGCGGTCGATAAAATAGTACCTGAAAAAATTAAATGGGATGGCGAGCACGGTAAGCAGCCTGCTTTTTTTAGCATTCCGCTCCAGCAGTTTCTTTGCGCCCAGGCTTGAATAAAGGTTGATCTTGCTAAGGAATTGACTATAGTCGTGATAGCTGTAGTGAAGGATCTTATGCTTTAATGGTTTGACCACGCCATTCACCAGTACTTTTTCGTGAACGAGGGATCCATCCCAGGCCCCGGTATTTTTATTAAACAAACGGATGACCACAGAATGGGTTTCCTTTCCATGCCTGAACACCCTGTTCATGAAGACAAGGTTGCGCGGAATAGAATAGGCCGCAATACCGTCGCCATCGGCGTTTTTCAATTCGATCCAGATCTCATCGATCAACGACTCGGTCAGCACCTCATCGGCGTCGATGCAAAGCACCCAGTCGTTCTTGGCTTTTGAAACGCCGAAGCTTTTTTGTTCTCCGAAACCGCTGAATGCGCGGCTGAATACGGAGCATCCGAATTCCCGGCAGATATCCGCTGTCCGGTCGGTGCTGTTGCTATCGATGATAATGATTTCATCGCACCACCACAGCTGGTCGAGTGTTCTTTCAATCAGGGCCTCTTCATTGAATGTTATGATGACAGCGGAAACTTTCACCTTGTCCTGGTCATCAGCCGCCAGCGCCAGTGCTTTTTTTGCCCTGCCTGCAGCAACACGGTCTGCCAGTTCCGGCAAAGCACGGGTTGTATGATTTCCGCTGGGGGCTGCTGTGCGCATATTCAATTCTTAGGTTAATTAATTTAAATATTCGCGGCTGTCAAGCTTAAAATCCACGACTTGTTCCCTGTCTCTTGAAGCAAACAATGTGGTGAATAGAGCTGTAAAGGTAGAAACAATGGTCAAGCCCATGATGCGCATGTCGAGGTTGAGGCTGCGGTTCTTGACATAAAACATATCCCATTTATACCGGTGGGATACGTCGTAATAGTCATTTGTCTTACCCCTGTATCCTTTTACCTGGGCCATGCCCGTGATGCCGGGCTTTACCAGGTTGCGGTAATTATAATGCTTCACGATCTTCGAGAATTCCTTGCAATCCCGGATCATATGGGGCCTTGGTCCGACAATGCTCATATGGCCGATCAGCACATTAAAGAATTGGGGCAGCTCGTCAAGGCACGAGACCCGCAGAAATTTACCAAAGGAGGTGATCCTCGGATCATTGTTCAATGCCTGCTGCGTATTTGCCTGTTCGTTCACCACCATGGTTCGCAGTTTCAGGCAATAAAATACCTTACCCATGGCGCCCACTCTCTTTTGGATAAAGAAAACAGGGCCGCGCGAGTCTATTTTAATTATGAGTGCAAGAATCGGTAAAAGCCATGAAAGGACGAAGACGATGACTAAAATGGAAGTCACCAGGTCAAATATCCGCTTAAATACAAGGTTTTTTTCCCTGATGGAAACAACGTGAAGATTAGTCTCGGGAAGAGGGGCTGGTTCATTTATAGAGATCAGTCGTGCCTTATCCTCGTAAAAAATCTGCCCGGGCTGCAAGTGGCTCATAAGTTGGATGGCTTGTTTGGTTTTCAATAGGCCAAGCTAAATATTAGAATACAATGATAGATGTATATTTTAATAATTCAAGGCTTAGGCCGCTTTTTTTGAAAATTTTAATTGTTAAACCGTACAATTTTAGCCATTGACAAACATTTGGCCCATAACGCGGCTTGTTCCTATAATATTTTCAAAAAATATTTGAAAAGGGTCTGCGCCGCCCCCCTGATCGGTGTGATGGCTGCTTACGACCTGAAAAAAATTCCATCGACCTGGAGCAGCTGGCCGGTCTTTTTATTCCAAAATCCATTTTCAAGAGAGTACAGTTCGAATCCCCTTTCTTTCAAATAGCCGGTCATTTCGTGGTACAGCATTTCGCCTTGGTATAGTTCAACTACCGACATTTCGAGCTGAATGCCTTTTATTTTCTGCAATGATTGCGCTGCACCCTCCAGCACATTTTTTTCAAAGCCCTGAGTGTCTATTTTCAACAGAATGTTGTCGCCAGGCTTATAATATTGAGAGAAGATTGAATCGAGCTTTCTAACCTGCACCGCCTGCTTATTGATATAGTCCGACTCAGGGGCCGATTCGAGATGCGCAGGCATCATGTCGAGCAGGGAGCTGCTGTACGAGTTACCGGCAATATTGATCATGGATTCGGTGTCAGCATCTCCCAAGGCAATATTCTGCGCTTGCCACCTCGCGTCTTTCGACGATGCCCTGGCCAGCTTTTCAAACGCATCCTTCAGCGGCTCAAAGGAAATGATGTCACCCTTAAATCCAAGCTTCCTCATTTCAATGGCATAAAATCCCGCATTGGCGCCAACGTCGAAGATCTTATTGATCCGGAAATTGTCTATGAGCAGCAGCCTGCGCCTCAAGTCGGCTTCCGGGTATCTGATCACCTTCATGCCGGCCAGAGACAATAATTTTTGGATCGCGTCTTTCATCTTTTCATTTATGGTGAGCAAATGTAACAATCGCTGCGGTGACCGGAAAAATTAGATTGCCTACCGCTTCGAAGGTCCCGCATGCGCTGTCGTACGGCACGCCCCCGGCGCCTCACCCCACCATTTTAAATAAGGAGTTTTATTTATTGGTTCATTACATTTGCACCCAAAACCTGAGCAATCATCTTTATCTGAGTATTATTTAAATATTCTATGACCGATTATAACCCTGCATCCGGTGATAATGATAATATTTCACTGGATACCGTTAAGAAAGCTGCGTCCGATATTTTGCGTATTTTCTTTAAGGCCGTCGATTTCATTGTCCTCTCGTTACGCAGAAGAAGCCTTTTGTTTTTACTGTGCTGCTTGATCGGACTCCTGGGTGGATCGCTCTATTTTTTCCTGAAGCCTAAGAATTTTGAAACCGAAATGATCGTGCAGCAAAGTGTACTCACACGTAAAACCTACGACGGCATCATTTCCAATCTCAACGACCTCATTGAAAGCAAATCGTACGCCGATCTGTCGGCCGAGCTGCATTGCCCCACGCAGCTGGCGAAACAAATCGTTTCTCTCGAAGCGCTGAGCCTTGCCAACGAGTCGCTGGACAAGGATACTACGACCCGGCTTGGCATTCCGTTCAAGATACGGGCGAGGATCAAGACCAGCACTATAGCGCCAAGGCTGCAACAGGTGCTCGTGAATTATTTGAATAGTAATCCGTACGTAAAGCAGACCCGTGAAGGCCAGACAAGGATTTTTTTGCAGAAGCTTGAATTCATTGACCAGGAACAAAAAAAGCTTGACTCTTTAAAGGAAACCTACAACCGCACGCTCGCAAGCATGAAGCTTCCGACCACATTTTATAATAATGCGTTGAATCCTGCCGATCTGTACGAGCATTCGTTAAACCTGGCCACGCAAAAGGAGGGCATTCAGAGCTGGTTGAACACGGAATCGCACGGGATCCTGCTCATTGATGGATTCAAAAGTCCGGACAACCCGCAGAGTTTTTCACTGACCAAAGCATTGCTGGTTGGATTGCTCTCCGGAATGGGTCTCGGATTTATCCTGGCGCTTCTGCTATCTATCAAGGACGGGCTGTAAGGAACCGCGATGCTTGCACTAATAAACATTTTTGAAACCGGATACAATGAAATTGCCATTGGATAGAACGATCAGCGCCTGGTTCGATGGCTACAGGAAAAACGAATTCGTGAGAAGGATCACGCAGGTCCTCGGCTACGATATTTTGGTAAAAGCATCGGGGTTTGTGTTGATACCGGTATATCTGCGGCTGATGACGCAGGATGAATACGGATCGTTCAATTTCATTGTGTCTATCGTACAAATGCTTGGCCTCCTGCTAACACTTGGATTGTGCATTCCACTCAGCAAGCTTTATCACACGCTCGACACAACGGAGCAAAAGGGTGCCATGCTGTTTACGATCGTAGCAACCCTCGTAGTATTTATTTTCCTGGTTGTTTTTCCTGTATTTGCATTGAATATTGACTTCTGGATAACCAAAAAGCTCTTCAAAAATGATTTCTCTTACAACAGGTACCGGTACATACTCCTGATAGCGGTGCTGGTCACCATCTTCGGCCTGGTGCTCATTTATTATCTTTTTGCCAGCGAGCAGATCGGCAAGATCAAGTCGTACAACAAGCTTAGAATACTTTTTACGGGCGTTACTATCGGAGCGCTCGTCATTTTCAATAAGGATGCCGTAAAAACGAGGTTGATCTTTACATACGGATCGGAGCTGTTGCTGATCATCGTGTTTGGATATTACTTCGTACGCGAGCTGGTGTTCCGATTCAACTGGAAAATTCTTTGGAAATGCCTGCTGATCGGCCTGCCGATCATGTTCACCACGCTCTGTGGTATCATCGTTAATTTCAGTGATAAATTTTTTCTGGAAAAATACGGGGTGCTCAAAGATCTGTCGACTTATTATCTGGCATTTTCGTTTGCCAGTGTGATACCGCTCATTTCCGCATCGCTCCAGAACGTGTGGATGCCGGAATTTATGAAGGAGCGGGATATGCAGCGCAACAGCCATAAGACCAAAAAACTGATCACCAGGCTCGTTGCGGGCTTCATTGTGCTTGCCACGGCCATCTGGGTCATGTTCTTCGTTCTGATCAGAATGGCGATCATACCGGCAAAATACAGCGACGGAATGTATGTGCTTCCCCTGCTGCTGATGTCCCAGATATTTATGGCGGTTACGGTGATCCTCAATAATTACCTGATCTATTTTGAAAAGACCCACTTGCTTCTGGCCTGCGGTATTGTGGTCAGCCTGGCGAGCGTGGGCCTCAGCGTGCTGCTGATCCCCAAATGGAGCATTTACGGAGCGGCTTATACATCGCTTATCTCTAACATACTCTACCTGGCGCTTTGCTCGATGCTCGTGAAGATATATAAGCGAAGATATCTGGGAAGCCAACAGAAAGGTGAATATGGGGTGGTAGAGGCAGGAATCATTTTGGAATAGGCGAATATCTTTGATCATAGAACATTTTTTAAGCATGGAAAAAACGATTCAGTTCAATAGATACCTGCCCGCGGCAGTGTTATATTTTTTCCTGAACAGTTTTCTTTTACCTCTTGGACTGCTTTACACTACGCTGCTCACACCTGTATTCCTCATTTGGCTGTACAGGTATCCATCGTTCCGATATATCTGGCTGTTTTTTATCGTTTCATTACCATTTATGGCGGTGCATTTTCTCCATGGGGTGGACGTGGTGGTGTATCTGAAATCATACCTGCTTCTATTCAGCGTATTTGTTTTCAGTGTTTGCGTATACCAGTTCCTAAAGCTGGTAAAATCGCTCGGCTCAATTTATAGAAGTCTCATCATCATTAATCTGTTCCTCGTTGTTGTTGCATTGGCCGTGTATTTTGTAGC
>DATMHB010000447.1:0-3383 GCA_035555175.1 Flavisolibacter sp.
AAAGGATCGCGATCTGCTATTTTTTTGCCTCGGTGATTATTTATTACCTGAAGCAAAAAGGCGCTTTTGTAGTTGGGCTTATACTTCTTTTATTATACTGGTTGCTTTGCTATGCGATGAACCCCGAAGATCCTTACAGCATGACCGGATGGTTCGGCACACGTGTCGACCTTGCCATTTTGCATGAGCCGCACATGTATCATGGAGAGAGCCTTAACGGAAAACCCTATGCCTTCGACCCCGAAGGACTGATGAGCACTATTCCCGCCATTGTGCAGGTGATCTTTGGTTATCTGGTAGGTGATTACATCGTAAAGAGAGGCCAGCACATAGAGCAGGTGGACAGTGGCGCCGTGAAAGGCTTCGAGATCTATCAGACGTTGACGGTTTTGTTTGTTGCTGCCGTTGCCTTCCTTTTTATTGGATATGCATGGGGACTCTCTTTCCCGGTTAACAAGAACATCTGGACAAGTTATTACGTAGCTGCTACGACGGGACTTGCAATTGCTATTCTGTGCACCCTGATCTATGCCATAGAAATAAAAGGGGTCAGAGGCTGGCTCACGAGATTCTTTGATGTCTTTGGGAAAAATCCGCTCTTTGTTTTTGCACTCAGCGCCTTCCTGCCAAGAGGCCTGCGGCTGATCCGCATTCCGAATGGCACAGACAGCAAGGGCCACCCTGCATTTATCAGCCCCTGGAACTGGATCTACGAACGGGTGTACAAATTCACGCCCGGCGCACCGCAGGTCGGTTCATTATTATTTGCACTTACCGTGATCACTTTCATGTGGGCTATTTGTTACTGGCTTGATAAAAAAAGGATTTATATCAAAGTATAAACCCTTACCTGCACTTAGAATTTTTTTTTAAAGCAATTCGCCAAATGCTTTTTAATCTTGGTTTGTTGAATTAAATTCGCAAGTCCTCAATCCTTTGTTAACCAAAACTACCCATTGATGGTCCGTAAGTTTCTCGTACCCTTGCTTCTGGTGATATTGTGCGCCCTTACCGTTCTCTCCCACTTTATTTCTCCGAAAATTGAAGATCATGGACGCAGTCACGGCTATGCGTGGGAAACTTATGATTCTTCTTATTTTTCCAAATACCAGTCCGTCAGGGACATCATCGATACAGCCGACCGGCACTTCATGGCCACAGAAAAAAATTCGCTGGCCTATTACAATTATATCGCCAGTATCGTACGGAAGCGGTTCTATCATGGCTACTCACGCTATTCGATGAACGATAATCCGTTGGCTGCCATTGCGGGGAACCTGGTATGGGATCATTTGTCGGCGATCGTTATTGCCGACGATATCATGAAGCACCCGATGGCGGCGTGCAACCAGCAGGCGCTCGTGCTGATGGAGATCTTCAAAAGGAATGGCGTTAATTTCAGAAAGGTTGCCTTCACAAAACACTATACGGTGGAGGCCTGGATAGAAGGCGACTGGCGTTATTTCGATACGGATGTCGAACCTAACTTTCACAACAGAAGGACTTCGCTTGATAATCTCCTTGCTACTAAGCGCTTCGATACAATATACAGTGTTACGGGTGATCTGGAGGCGGTAAAACTGGCCACATCAGTGCACAGTTATGGCAAGGCCAATGACAATCCGGCGCCGCGCGCGGAATTCTTTCACCGTGCATGTTACGTGCTCACTTCGAAATCCTTTCTCATCATTTCATGCATGCTTGTGGTATTGTTTGGATTTGAGATGAGGGCCGTGCAGCAGGTTTATGCATGGAGGCTTCGCTTCACGCGTTAAACTGCGTGTTGAATGGTTTCGCGCAAAGACGCAGCGCGCAAAAGGACTTTGTGGGTACTTTCCTAAAGGATCCAGAAACGGAAACACCGCGCCACTTCATTTACCGAGGTTATTGTGAAACGCTGCGCGGAAGAGCTGCAAAGTTTTTGATTGGCGTCGGGTGTCAGCGGCCTCCTGAAGGGAACCCCTGCACTATTCCTAAAGGGCACTGCTCCTCGTTGGGTAAATTTTGTGTTCACCCCTGTCTCCTCTGCTTTGTGGCTTCCCTTTGCATTTTCTCTTTGCGCCCTCCACGTTCTTTGCGTTTAAATCCCCCGTTGTGGGTGATTGTTAGTAGTGTACAGCTAACAGCCCTTGTTGTAAAGTTTCCTTAAAGGATTCGTATTTTCTTTTTTCTTTGCCCGCGAGTCTCCGCCTTCGGCGTGACTCGCGGCATTGTCTCTCTGAAGCAAGCTTTCCTTAAAGGATTCGTATTTTCTTTTTCCAACCTTTTGTCTTGAAACAAAAGGTGGAGCCAAAAGTTCAAGCCGATTCAAATGCGCCTCAGCCATTAAATTCTATGGCCGCCTCTGGTTGAATCGGCGCTCTGCACCACTCTGAATTTGGACGGTCTTTAATTCAAAGTCTCCTCTTCGTGCTATGCGACGGACCAGGAAGCGCTGTATTCTGCTACGCTTTCATTAAAGCATCAATATCCTTAAACTATCGCAGAAATAAGGCGCTGGAACAGGCTTTGAATTCGAAGAGAGGGTAGTAAGCATTTCGACCTTTAATGCTTTAATGCAGCCAGAGCCATTGCTCAGTAGGAATGATTGCGTTCGTGTAGTAAGCGTTCCGCTTTAGGACTTTTGAATTTTGACTTTTGACTTTTGAATTGCTAAAACTATTCTCCCTCAACCGCCTCCGACGCCCCCTCACGCTGCTGCCCGCTTTTCTTTTTCCATTGCTTTGCCACTGCTCCATCCATCTTTACAATTTTCGGATGGAAAACCCCAACGGTCTCCACCAGCTGCTTTTGCGCCTTCATTACCTCTTCAATATCCTTGTACGCCATTGGTGCTTCGTCCAATCCGCCACCCAATAGCTTCACGTTATGCCTTTCAAGCACCTCATTGAGCGAATGGTGTGTAATGGAATTGAGTGCTGCCGTTCTGCTCATTCTTCTGCCGGCCCCGTGAGAAGCTGAATTTACTGAAGCGTCTTCTCCCTTTCCTTTCACGATAAAGCCCGGCGCCGTCATCGATCCCGGTATGATGCCAAGAATATTTTTAGCGGCCGGCGTGGCGCCTTTGCGGTGTACGATGACTTCCCGGCCATCATGCATTTCCTTCCAGGCAAAATTGTGATGGTTCTCTACCATCTTCAATGGTTGCCTGCCCAATTGCTTTGCTATCTTTTCATGAATGATATGGTGACACGCAGATGCATAATCACCCGCCAGGCTCATGGCAATCCAGTATTCGGCACCTTCGGCTTCATCGATACCGAGCCAGGCCAGGTGGGCTGCTTCTCCGGGAAGCCGTCGTTTTTCTTTTGCAATCTTCGTATAATGGTTGGCGATATTGGCTCCAAGGCCCCGCGAACCCGAATGCGATAAGAGTCCCAGAT
>DATMHB010000448.1:0-2067 GCA_035555175.1 Flavisolibacter sp.
TCTGGATTATTTAAAAGACCTGGGCGTCACTACGGTATGGCTTACACCGGTATTGGAGAACGACATGCCCAACCGTACAGAGCACGGTTATGCCATAACCAATCATTACAAAGTAGATCCAAGGCAGGGCGGCGCTGAAGCGTATAAAGAATTAAGCGACCAACTACACCGTCGTGGAATGAAACTGATCCAGGATGCTGTTTACAACCACAGTGGTCTTTACAATTTTTTTGTGCAGGACCCACCCATGAACACCTGGCTGCACCAATGGTCTCATTATACCCAAACTACCTATAAAGACCAGCCGCTTTTCGACCCTTACGCGGCACCAGCAGACAAGAAGATCATGCAGGATGGATGGTTCACCCGCATGATGCCCGACCTGAACCAGAACAATCCTTATGTCGCCAACTTTCTTATCCAAAATGCTATCTGGTGTGTTGAAGAATTTGGCGTAGACGGTTGGCGGATCGATACCTACATCTATAATGACCTTGATTTCATGAACCGCTGCAACCAGGCACTGATCAGCGAATATCCAAAGATCACTATGTTCGGCGAAACCTGGGTTCATGGCACCGCGGCACAGGCTTACTTTGCAAGGAATCGCATCAAAACGAATTTTAAAAGTAATCTGATTGGCGTTACAGACTTCCAGGCAAATTTGTACGGCATCAATCCCGCACTCACGCAAAATTTCGGTTGGACAGAAGGCGTAAACAGATTATATCAGACACTCTCGAACGATTTCCTCTATGAAGACCCGTCCAATAACGTGATCTTCCTCGACAATCATGACATGACACGCTTTTTTTCGCAGGTAAATGAAGATGTCGACAAATTGAAAATGGGCATCGGGTGGTTGCTGACATCGAGGGGTATTCCGGAAATGTATTATGGAACGGAGATACTGTTGAAGGGCATATCGAATCCCGATGGGCTGGTACGCAGTGATTTTCCCGGCGGATGGAAAGAAGATGCCCAAAATAAATTCACGGCGGCGGGCAGGACGGAGAGAGAGAACGAGGTTTTCAACTGGACGAGGACGATCGCCCATTTCAGAAGAACTTCTTCGGCGCTGCGCACGGGGAAGATGATGCAGTATGTACCGGAAGACTGGGTGTACACTTATTTCCGGTATGATCATTTACAAACGGTGATGGTGGTCATGAATACGAGCACTTCCGAGAAAACGCTTAGGCTCGAACGTTACGAAGCGTCGACGAAGGGATTTTCCTCTGCCAGAAATATAGCTACCAGCGAATCGCTGAACCTTGCAGGTTCCTGGAAGCTTCCTCCTAAGAGTATAATGATCGTCGAGTTGAAGAGGTGACAGTATTGAATACAAGCGAAGCACAGGATCCAAAAAGCAAAATCCAAAACCATCCCAAAGTAAACACCCACTATTAACAGGGTGTTTCTCTTCCGCCGGTGTGCGCTACCCTATGTTCCGATCAGTTTTCGCGCCCTGTGTTTGCTGGGCACCGGCCGCTTTACATTTGTCCCCGCTGCCGCGGGATGGCTTTTGACTTTCTTCTTTCTCCTTAAATCACAAAATTCCACACAAGGTTCTTTCCATAGTCGCCCCAATCCTTCAGCACCTTGCCAAGTGAGGAGATCATTGTTTGCCTGTTTACTTTTTTGCCTTTAGATGCAGGCACTGCTTTCTTCATATCAGCTCCGTTCACCTCTACTTTCGTGGCAAACCAGGTTGTGTGGATACGCGGCATGCCCAATCCGAGGATCATCCCCGGTAATCCGTTTGCACTTTCGGGTCCGCCGGACACCAGGATCTCATCGGTATAAAAAGCAAAGACAGTAATGGAATCATCAATCGTTCCTATGGCCTTGCGGCAATCGTATCCTGCAATTGTCCTTGTATCGGCAGTAAGCTTCCATCTGATCTTCACCAGGCTGTCCTGTACCAGAAAGGTTTCCTCGAAAACGGGCTTTTGAGAGATCGTTGTGTGGGTCTTGTAATCATTGTACACAACATTCTTGTCCGCAATGCCCTGATAAAAAGAGCGGGGATCGATCGGCACTTCACGGCCCGGTTTGTAGATCGAC
>DATMHB010000449.1:0-2790 GCA_035555175.1 Flavisolibacter sp.
TGATGACAGGGACCGGATAATGCCCGCACAGATCCGAAAGGGTAATTACCGGCCCGGCCTCCGTTTTTATTTTTCCACTGGTTCGCTCGATGAAACCGCCGACAGGAACAACAATGGGATCATTGATTCAATCGATGACACCTTGGCCGTGATCGAAGAGCTGAAGAAGCTTGGTTACGATACCGGCTTCGATGTCAAGTATGTGAACTACGAAGATGGCCGGCACGATATAGCAACATGGGCCCGCGCTATGCCCGCCTTTCTTCTGTGGGCATTTGGAGCAGACAATTGAGCAACCGCTTTTCGTAATGCAATGACTCTTTCCGAACCGATCCCGACAGTACATTATAAAAAAACGTCCGCCATTGGCGGACGTTCTCATTCCTAAGCGCGGACACTAATTGAACAGGTACCTCACGCCAAACTGCATGAAGTAAGTTGAAGTAATGCTAACGTTATTGCGGAATGTTTCTGTAATGATATGGTTCCTGTCCGTTGCCAGTCTGAACGTTGGCTTTACACTGCCGCCCGGCACCAGGCTTGAAACGTTCTGCGGAACAAGAATGGAAGTAGCATTGGCTGTTTTGTACAGTCCCCATTTTGAATTTAGCAGGTTGCCGAAATTAAATATGTCGAGACTGAATTGTATGGTGTTCCGGTTCTTTCCAATATTTACGAACACATCCTGTAACAGTTTCACGTCGATCTGGTTTCTCCAAGGAAACTTCGCACCATTGCGTTCTGCGTACTGACCTTTGTGTTTTCTCAGGTATTTGTCCTGATCGATGTACTGGAAGAAAAGGTCACTTTGTTGCTGGGCTGAATAGGTCACGCCATTGATAGTATTGGAAACAAAAGTGATCTCCGAAGGATCTTTTGGAATATAGATCAGGTCGAAGTTGGTTCCGTCCCTGTTGAAATCAGACGAATACGTATAAGAGAAGCGTCCTGTTATGCCACCCTCATAGAACAGTGATATAGTGGTACCGAGATGCCTAAGGTATTCTTTGCGATAGGAAAGAGAAGCGATAACATGGTCGGGCGTAACGAAACCTGCAGTTCCGAGGGTAGGAAAGTTCGAACCGTTTACATTAGCCGTTCCTTGCCACGCTGAAAGCGGTTGGTCGCCGCCTCCATCAAATAAATTCTGCGCAAATGATTTGGTATAAGCTACCATACCGAACCATCCTCTGCTGAATTGTTTTTCAAGCTTTGCCGTAGCTGAAAAATAATAACCCTTCGAGCCATTTTTCATGACGATGGAATTAAAGCCCTGTGTGCCTCTTGCATCGCCATTGGGAACAGGAGTACTGGGGTTCACCGCAGCATTGGCTGCAATAAGCGGGTTGATGAACTTGTCCTTCACTGCATTTGGATATATCATGCGATTATCAGGATAGCCTGCAACATTCAATGGCTGTGGGTCTACCAGGTTCGGATTGTTGAACACTGCCGTGTTGATATCCTTGTTATAGATGGCTTCCACAGTGAACACCAGATTGTTGGCGAGCTTTTTATCAAAGGCCAGACTGCTCTTCCAGGTTTGCGGAAATTTAAAATCGTTTGAAAGTGCGGATATCGTGCTTGGTACTACCGTTCCTGCCGTGGGCGGCGTGGCCGGCCGGTAGGCGGCGGGATCAGGATTGAATGGACCGGGTGTTTGATACAGTGCGGGATTATTCCTGTTGGCAGCTGCGGTTTCATATGTAGATGTCACCTGCAACAGACCAGCATCACCCGACTGGCTCACGATCCAGACGAAAGGCACACGGCCCGTGAAAATTCCGGTACCACCGCGTACCTGGAAACTACGATCGCCATTCACATCCCAGTTGAAACCTAGCCTCGGCGACAACATGACGGAAGACTTCGGCAGGTTTCCGGTATTGATCTTTTCACCCTTCGAGAATGTCAATCCCTGAACAAGAGGATGTGTTTTGATCTCGGCAACGTCGGGATAAGTAGGCATATCGCCCCGGAGGCCAACTGTTAACCTGAAGCGCTGGTTCAATGCGATCTCGTCCTGTGCATATGCTGAATATTGTGCAAACTTAAAGCTTGGGAATGCCTGCTGGAATTTCGGATCGAGTGAATAAGTGATACCGAAATCAAGCGGTTTCACACCGTTTACAAAATCGCTCCAGGAGGCAAAAGTGTAATAGCTGGTGGCGAAACGCTGGAAGCCATTGATGGTCGTGCTAAGGTCGGTTTGCAAACCAAATGTGGCCGTATGCTTTCCGGAAGTGTAAGTAAGATTATCAACAAAAGAATAGGTCTTCACCTTCCTCAGGTTGCCTTTTGTAAAAGGTTCGTATCCGAACGATGTATAAGGTGTTCCGAAGCTCAGGATGTCCACGAAGGGAAAGTCCTGACTGTCCGATTCCCTGGAATCATTCTGGAAAGTATATGTGCCCCTGAGGGTGTTGGCAAAACGGCGGCCGAAAGTTGAATTGAGTTCAGCTGCGAGTGAATAGAAATTGGCGCCCTGGAAATAATTCGAATTCTTGAACCACAATGCATTTACGTCGGTCCTGCCGGCGCCGCTGGCATAACCACTCATCGGCGACCTGGACGTACTTGGCGGATTAGGTTCGCCGCCTTCTACCTGGTTATAGCGGATATTGAAGCGGTGATTCGATGTTATGTTCCAGTCGATGCGGGCCAGCATTTTTGTGCGCGTGATCTCGGTACTGTAATTATCATAAGGTCCGGTCTCATAACCGTATTTTGATTTGAGATAGGCACTCATGATGTCGAGCGAATCCGCGGTAGGTCTTGCCACGTTACCCC
>DATMHB010000450.1:0-4141 GCA_035555175.1 Flavisolibacter sp.
GTAGCCAGAATAAATTTTTTCATCTTCAAGAATTGAGCGGCCAGCATAGAACGGAATGGGGTGTTTCAGAAGACGTAGAAAAAAATAAGCAGCTGAACGAATGGTGGTTAGCTTCTTAAATTTAGTGAACTTCTCCATTGATGCAACAGAATCGGCGATTTATTTTACTTCAAGGCCCTAAACGAATTTTGCACGATGCAGGGGAGACCGCAGCGGAAGGAGCCGCCTGGTTCACGATTAGTTCTTCCATCCTTCTGCCTTCAGGAATGTCAAGAGCTGCGGATCGTTCGCCGCGAGGGGCGGCAGCCACAATGAAATTCTTTCCCGCGTCCAATACAATCCTTGCCGGTTGGCAGGCGGCGCAAATTTATAACGGTAAAGAACAGCCCGAATATATTTCGGTGGCTTTGCACTAAAAGGGTTCCTGGCAAACAAGCCGGTTGCAAGGGGATCATTGCGGAGAAGCTTGGCCACTAAGTGTACGGTCCATGGATATTCAGTGGGCGTTGACATCGATGCAAACCACATCTGCCAGTCCAACCTGAGCTGGTAAGGTGCAATTTGCGGCGAAGGCCTGTCTACTTCAACCGGCAGGCCTTTGTAAATATAGGGCTGCCAATGTGCACTATCCGTTGAGTCTTCATCTGCGGTGCCTTCGAATACTACATTGAGCCGTTCCTGTCCAACTGTTCCAAACGCTCCGTAAGTATTCACAAGGTCCAATGGATCGAAGGACGTGTTCATGATCTGACCTGGCGACAACATATTGATGACAGGCTGAATGCTGAGAATTGCAACGATGCCGGCAATGATCCACGCTGTCGTGATCATGGGTCTCGATTCTTCTGCCTGCTCCTCGGCGCGTTGTGCCTTTCTTAAAATTGATCGGGGTAACAACTTCGACCAAAAGCCATCGTCCAAACAAGCCAGCGCAGGAACGATGGTGAGCCAGTTGAGAAATGAAAGATTACCGCTCAGCATAATATTGATCTGGAAGAGAATGATGATTGAGCCGGCGATATGGCGTGCGATCCTCGGCCAGAAGACAAACCACGGCGCTATCAGTTCTGCGAGGTGATTGAACCAAACGCCGAGCTGCAATAGGCCGCGTGGAAGGAAATGGAACCAGCGGCTCAATGGTCCGGGAATGGGTTGCGTCTCAAACTGATAATAAAGCGCGGTACCCTTGAGCCAGATCGCATCGCCGCGGATCTTAATGAGGCCTGCACCGAGCATGATGCGGAAGATGAGCCACCTGAATAAAATGATAATGGGCATTGGAGCACGCCTTTTCGGAAATGGCCGCAGGTCGAGCAATGGACAAAGAAAAATGGCAAGAAAGCCGGTTTCGGTAAGCTGGATTTCCCAACCATATCCATACCATTCCTGTCCCACGTGCACAAAGGACATGTACAGGAGCCAAAGCACAGCAAGCATCGGAGCATTGGCGAAGCCGGCCACTACTACAAGTGAAAGGATAAAACCTACCCATGCCATCATCATTAACGCACCATCGGAATGCCAGAGCCAGAAGATAGAAGGCAGCCTCATAAAGCCAGCACCGCGAGAGCCAAGTGCGTCGCTAACCCTGTTAAGATAAAGTTCAACGGGCAGCAATCCTTTCGATCCAATCAGCGGAAGGATCTGGTTAATGGCCACAAGAAAAGCAATGGCGTAAATAATGCCAAGCAGGCGGAGGATCATAAAGCGGGTGAGCCAGTACGTCCGGCCTGCAGGCGTCGAAGAATGATAGTTTTCGCTACCGATGAATTTGTATTCCACCTGGCATGCATTTCAAGAATTGAAAGGTACTACTTCTGTCAAGTTAAAATTCATCCCATTCGCACTGGACAAAAAAGTGCAAAGTTTAGCGCGACATTACACAGTTGCTGCGGCTTTAACCGGCGTTCGACCTTGCGTCGATAAAAAGATTTGTACTTGGTCAATTGTGACCCAAGAGTGAACCCGAATGAATTTTTAGTTTTGAATTGAAAACACATCTTTGAGCGCTCGCCTTGCGGCATGATAGCCGCACATGCCATGCACGCCTCCGCCCGGGGGAGTGGACGAGGAGCAAATATAAATTCCCTTCGCCGAAGTTTTATAAGGTGAGAACCTGAGAGCCGGCCGCGTAAACAACTGTCCTGCATCGATCACGCCGCCATTGATATCTCCTCCAATATAATTTGGATTATACGCTTCCAGCTGCGCCGCATTCATTACATGTTTGTGAAGGATCCGGTCCCTGAAGCCGGGCGCAAATCTTTCCACCTGTTTTTCTATGCGTTCGGTCATATCAACTGTTGATCCGTTAGGCACATGGCAGTATGCCCATGCCGTATGTTTTCCTTCGGGCGCCCTTGATCGATCGAATAAAGATGGCTGCGCCAGCAGCACGAAAGGATTTTGGGGATGCTTTCCGTTTGCAGTCAATTGTTCAGACGCAACGATCTCGCCAAATGTATTGCCCAAATGAACCGTTCCCGCGTCCCCGCAAGGCGGAGCAGTAAATGGGATCGGCCCCTCCAATGCCCAATCGATTTTGAAAACACCCATGCCATAACGGTAACGGCCAAGCTGCCATTTGTAAAGGGAGGATAAAGAAGGCCCTGCGATCTTTAATAATTGTCTCGGCGTCACATCGAATAAGGCTGCATGTACAGAAGGCAATTGGGCAAGCGACCGCACTTCGGCGTTGGTTTCAATCTTTCCGCCAAGGGATGTGAAATAAGAAGCAAGCGCATTGCCAATGGCAATGGATCCGCCTCTGGCTATCGGCCATCCCACCTTGTGTGCCGAAGCCATCAATACCATTCCGATGGCGGCAGTGGTGGCATTGGTCAATGGTTGGATGGAATGTGCGGCTACGCCGGCCCACAGTCCTTTTGCTTCCTTCGTTTGAAATCTTTTTGAAACGTGGGCTGCTGACCTGATGGCCGTAAGTCCGAAATGCGCCATTTGAAATGGATGTCGCGGGAAATGAAGCGGCGACAAAACATCATCGATGATGCACGGCCAGCTTGTTACAACCGGTTCGATGAGACGGCGGTAAGCATTGCCATCGGCGCCAAGTGATGCCGCGGTTGTATCGATGGACGGCGAAATAAAAGCAGCGGCGCCATCTTCGAATGGATGTGCAAGTGACAGTGAAGGATAAATAAATTCGAGCCCGTGATCGTGTAGTGGAAGGCTTTGAAAAAATGGTGAGCCTGCGGCGAGCGGATGAACAGCTGAACAAACATCATGAATAAAATACGGCAGTGTTAGCGCTTCCGTCCGCAGTCCGCCTCCGATCGTGGATTTCGCTTCAAGGAGCAGCACGGAAAGTCCCGCTTTTTGCAGCGTGATGGCGGCAGCCAGTCCGTTGGGCCCGGAGCCCACCACAACGGCATCATAATCTTTTCTTGTCACCACACTAATGTAAACTCTTTTAGTTGATGGCCCATGCGAGGATAAACTCGAATTTTTATGAGGTAAGATGCCTTGATGAATTAAAAGAAAGATTGAACCTGTTTGATACAGAAAGGTTCGATGTCCGCCCCGTGTCTCACTCCGCCCGTGTATGCTCCGTGCAGCTTTTTGATGTTGGCGCTGGTGAGCTTCTGTCGCGCTTAGATAACCGGAGGGATATAATACAAAGCCCATGCTTTAGGTAGTTCGCCTCTTACCTTTTTTATACTTTGCGAACTTTGCGGCTTTGCGCGAAACAGAGCCCGCCTACGCCGAGGCTTCGGCGGACGCAGCGAGAAACAGAGAGAGGGTCAGAGAGAGAAACAGAGTGAGAGCGAAGGGAAAACACAGAGCGAGAAACAGAGCCCGCTTACGCCAAGGCTTCGGCGGCCAGGGCGAGAGGGAGGGAATAGTAAGGTTAGTACTTTAAGCCTTTAGACTTTTTTCGGGCCGCGGCGCGATGAATTTTGACTTTCTAATAGCTTTTTAATTCGCTTTTAATGCCGTCTTATGGTGGCGGGCTTAGGTTTGATGTATTATCATTATGAAGCGTGAAAGATTATTTATCGTGGCCAACCGGTTACCGGTCAGTATTACCGGTGAAAAGGAAGACGCAAAAATTCAGCCTGCGTCGGGGGGGCTGGTGACTGCGATCAGAAGCTACCTTCTTCATTCGAACAATAAATATTCA
>DATMHB010000451.1:0-2016 GCA_035555175.1 Flavisolibacter sp.
TTTCGTTTTCTGGATCATAATTTATTCTGAATATAATGCAGCTTCCTCGCTGCACGTGTTGTGATTACCTGCTTACAAAAATGATTTTCGCCACTACTTTCGCTTGCTGCGATTCATCTGCGGCAAGCACAAGATAGATGCCACTTGCCGCCTGTCGTCCCGTATAATCCTTTCCATTCCATGTAGCCTGGCCCCCAAGCGCCCTTGTCTTGAAAACGAGCCTTCCATTAGTCTCGGTAATTTTTACTATGACATTCTCGGGAAGTCCTCTTATTCCAATGCTTCCATTATAGGCGGGAGGCACGGGATTGGGAAAGACAAGAACGTTTCCTTTTGTTTCGGATGCTTCGGTTGCCACCGCCCTGTAAGCCGAAATTCCTTTCGATGTCGCAAAAAAAACTTCTCCTGTGCTGCCATTGATCGCGACATTCTTTACATCATTGCTAAGCAACGAACTGTTGTCTTCTGTAAAATGTTCGAGCACCTTGTCCCCATCTGCCGAAACCAGCCATACGCCACTTGAAGTGGCCACCCATTTGCGATCGGCGCCATCCACGGCGATCGATCTTATTTCCTGTCCCTTGAAAAGATAACCAGCGAAATTTCCATCGGTGATCACGGGCAGGATTGCCTCACAACCGCCGTTGAATGCCTGCTGCGGGCAAGGAATTAAAGCAATGCCGTCTGAAGTGCCCACCCAGATAAATCCGCTCTTATCTTTTGCAATGCAAAGCACATCCTTTGAAGGGAGATTGCCCTGACCTGCACCCGAGCGGTATAATTTCCATTTATCGTCGGAAAGATCATCGATGGTTTGATTGTCATTAAAAACAATCAGACCATTACCGAGCGGAGAAACGATCCATTTCTGGTTGGCGTCGTCAATTACAATTTGCGCAGCTGCATTCACGTTCAGCAAAAACGGTGCGCTGAACGACTGCCAGCTGCCATCGTGCTTCAATACCCTTAGTTGGTGGTCGGAACCAAAATTCGAGATCCAAAGATTGTTCTCTTTATCAAATGCAAGTCCCGCCACCCGATAACTGGAAGCATCGCCAACCGTTGCACCTATCGGTGAATCTTGCTTGAATATCTTGAGTTGGTTATCCTTTATGTGAAGTAATCCTCCCCCATACGATCCTGCCCATACGGTTTCATCTCTCGGGTCCACGGCGACGGTGATGAAGTCCATCAGTGTATCGAGAAGCGCATAACCATATTGGTTGTAATTATCCCAATAACCGTTTCGCAGCCTGAAGATCCCGTTGCGGTTATACTGATAATTCCACGATTCATTTACACTGCCGGCTGTCGCATACGCAGTATTGTTATAAACGGTCATGCCGCCCGAAGCAACACTGAAAGGAGAATTGGGTCTGAATACTTCGGGCGTATTGCCGGTCCAGTGAGAAAGGCCGCCGTAAAGATCCGCGACCCAATAATCATTCGATGATCCGATGGCTTTTTGAGGGAACGGGGTGATGCCGCTTTGGGACAGCGTGGCGTTGACGGACCCGTCCGCATTCAACACCACCACCTGCCCGGTACCATTGGTCCTGCTTTCACACACAAATAATTTTTCGCCTGAAACATTCATGGAAACCACGGGCCAACCGTTGGCAAATAAAAGGCGCCAGGTATTGCCATTTTCAATAAATACAGAATCATTTTGAAGCGCCAGCGTTTTGCCGCCGAGGTTCGCAACCGATTTGCAGGGAGCGTAACCGAGGCCATTTGATCCGGATACAGTAGTCCAGTTGCTGAACAGCGCCGGGTTGCTATTATTCGAAGCGGTCTTTTTTAATCCCTCTTCTGTGGCCGCGTAATAAAAGCCATTGTTTTTTGTGAATGCATTTGTCTTAACATAGCTTGCACCCTGTCCTATGAACCAACTGTCCCTGATCTCTGTTCTGTTCTCATCAATAACGATCACACCGAGACCGGTTGAAAGAAAGCAAAAATTATTTTCGGTGAAGATGTTATAGATCGTTTTGTCGCCGGATAAATTTTTTCTCT
>DATMHB010000452.1:0-5405 GCA_035555175.1 Flavisolibacter sp.
CGCCATGGGTTGGCTTGGCCAGAAGTCCATTGTCTTTGAGGGCCAGGCAAAGTTCCCATGCGGCTTCTTTTTTTGTGTGCTGGATCAGGATCGCATTGAGCAGCCCTTTTCCCCTGATGGCCCTCACGTGCCGGTTCTTCATCCTGATAAGTTCTGACCTGAAGTAGTCGCCCATTTTCTCCGCATTTTCCTCCAGCCGCTCATCCTTTAGGACCTGCAGCGCGGTGATGGCAATTTTGCATGCAAGTGGATTCCCTCCGTAAGTAGACCCATGTTCGCCGGGCCGTATGGTAAGCATGACGGCATCGTCGGCGAGCACCGCACTTACGGGTAGCGTACCTCCGCTCAAAGCTTTTCCCAGAATGAGAATGTCGGGATGAACACCTTCATGGTCACAGGCCAGCATTCTTCCTGTGCGCGCCAGGCCCGTTTGTATTTCGTCGGCCATGAACAGTACATTGAACTTTTTGCAAAGTGCTGATGCCTTCTTCAAATAACCATCATCCGGCACCATCACACCTGCTTCTCCCTGGATGGGTTCTACTAAAAAACCTGCAACCGTAGGATCTTTGAATGCAGCTTCAAGTGCCGAAAGATCATTGTAAGGAACAACCACGAAGCCCGGCATGAAAGGACCGAAATGATCGCGCGCGGACGGAGCAGTGCTGAAAGAAATAACCGTGGATGTCCGGCCGTGAAAATTATTTGCGCATACAACGATCTTTGCCTGCTGGTCTTTTATTCTTTTTGATTCGTAGCCCCATCTTCTCGCCAGCTTGATGGCTGTTTCAACAGCCTCGACGCCTGTGTTCATAGGCAACACCTTGTCGTATCCAAAATAAGCGGTGATAAACTTTGCGTACTCGCCTAACAGGTCACTGTGAAAAGCCCTGCTTGTGAGCGTAAGCTTTTGTGCCTGCTCGATGAGCGCGGCAACGATCCTGGGGTGGCAATGACCCTGGTTCACGGCCGAATAGCCGCTGAGGAAATCAAAATATTTTTTGCCTTCAACATCCCATACAAATACGCCCTGGCCGCGGGTCAGCACTACCGGCAGAGGATGATAATTGTGCGCACTGTATTTTTCTTCGAGTTCGAGGTAATAGCGGGAAGTCGTCATTTCATCTGTTGATGCTTGCATAAAGAAGATTTTAAAAAAGGAAAAAAATGGAGCTTCAGAAAAGACGCTACCGGCTCAGTGATTGAGCAAGTCGAGATTTTGCTGGAGAAAGGAAATGCTTTTCATTCAGGATAACAAAAATAGAAAAAAGAGTTTAAACCAAAAGTGCCCGGGGTAATTCGCAAGGACGGCCTTCCGTTTCCGGCGTTCCAATAGAAACTTCTGCTGTCTCCTTAACCACCAAAAACAAGACAGAGCGGGAAATAGCGTCCTTCTAAGCTAGGGCTTCGAAGGACAGCACCAGAAACAGAGCGGGGAGCGAGGCGCAGTAATAAGCCTGGGGCATTATGTTTTTCGAGATTAAACATGTTACTCCCAACTTATTCGCCTCTGTAGATGACGCCTGTGGTTGGCGTTTCATACAGTTCAATGCGCGACAGCAGAGGCAGCATTGGTTTGATCTGCTTCCATATCCAGATCGTAATGTTTTCCGCAGTAGGGTTCTCGAGCCCTTTGATATCATTGATCAACCGGTGGTCCAGCTGGTCTATGATCTTACCCACGCTATCTTTCAATTATTTGAAATCCATGATCCATCCGAAATGTGGATCGGGCTCACCTTCAACACAAACCCTGAGACGATAGGTATGCCCGTGCATGTTCTTACACTTGTGTCCTTCGGCAACATTTGGAAGAAAATGTGCAGAGTCAAAAGAAAATTCCTTGTAAATCTCCATTCTGGCGCAAAATTAAGAAGATGATGCCTGCAATTTTAAATCACTGCCGTAAAATAATGTGAGGGAAAGGACGGCATGTTTACAAAGTCCTTAGGAAAAAGGCCATAGACGCTAGACCCGCTACCGCTCATCGACGCATAAACAGCGCCCTTTGCATACAGCGTTTCCCTGATCGCACCGATCTCGGGATACCGTGAGAACACAGGTGTTTCAAAATCATTTTTGATCAGCTGCGGCCACTGTTCAGGGGCAGCCTGAATTAGATCGATCAATGAAGGCCTGCCTGTTGCAGGCGTGACCATTTCGAACGCAGCGCCTGTTTGGATGTGGATCTTTGGATTTACGATCATGATCTTAAACGCGGTAAGATCAAGATCGATGGCCTTCAACACTTCGCCTCTGCCAAGCGCATGCGCAGGTTTGTTCAGGACGAAGAAAGGACAATCACTTCCCAGTGCAAGCGCATAGGTTGATAGCTGGTGCGTGCTCAATCCAAGATTGAACTTTTGATTGAGAAGCAACAAAGTAAATGCGCCGTCCGAACTTCCTCCGCCAAGGCCGGCCCCTGAGGGGATCGCTTTATGCAAGTGGATGTTTACATGCGGCAGCGCGGGAAAATCTTTTTTAAGCAGGGCCCATGCTTTATAGCAAATATTTTCTACAGGCGCTGCAGACAGTTCAAGGCCTGTGGTCGTGAGCAACGTGTGGCCCGCGGGGGCATGAATAATCTCCAGTGCGTCGTGAAGCGCTACCGGATAAAAAATTGTTTCAAGGTCATGAAAGCCATCCTTTCTTTTTTGAAGCACGTGAAGCCCAAGGTTGATCTTGCAATTTGGAAAAACGATCACGCTAACGTAGTTTATTTGATTGAACAGCTCTTGGGTTGCAGAGGCGCAGGGCTGCGAGAAAGAACTGATTAGCGGCCTCTCTTTCGGGCATTGATCTCGTCTCTTATGGCAATGGCGCGGATGTAATCTTCCTGTTCCAGCACTTCATTCAGGAGGGTATTCAGGTCCTCGAGCGACATCGTTTTAAGATCGTCCTTACCGGCCCGGGTTTCATCTTCTGTTGTGACCGTCGGCGTTTTTTTCTTTTTGCCAGTTCCGGGGTCTTCCATCAGGATGCCCGCACTTTCGAGAATGTGTTCGTAGGTATAAACGGGGCAGCCAAAGCGCACGGCCAGTGCCAGGGCATCAGAGGTTCTTGAATCGATCTCGATGGTATCGTTATCGGAAGAACAGACGAGCTTGGAATAAAATATTCCTTCCTGGAGGTCGGAGATGATGATCTCGTGTAGTTCGATATTAAATGCGGTCATGAAGTTCTTCATCAGATCGTGGGTCAGTGGCCTGCTGGGCTGCATTTTTTCCAGAGCTACGGCTATGGCCTGTGCCTCGAAGCCGCCGATAACAATCGGCAGCCTGCGCAAACCATTTACCTCGCCCAGTACAACAGCATAGGAGTGGGTTTGAGTAATGCTGTGTGAAAGAGCCACAATTTCCAATTCGATTTTCTTCATAACCTATAAATAAACAAAGCTTAAGCTAACAATGTGTGCAAACGTACGATTTTAAGTCAATAAAACTACCGCGTTACCGCCGCCGCACAACCGGGGCATTTGTCCTCTTAAGCAATGCCTTTCAGCTTTTTAACTGCTTCGGTAAATTTGGGAATCACTTCAAATGCATCGCCTACAATACCGTAATCTGCCGCCTTGAAAAATGGTGCTTCAGGGTCTTTGTTGATCACTACGATCACCTTGCTCCGGTTTACACCAGCGAGGTGCTGGATAGCGCCGCTGATGCCGATGGCAATATAAAGATTCGGTGCAATTGCCACGCCTGTTTGTCCCACATGTTCATTATGGGGGCGCCAGTGCGCATCCGCAACAGGGCGACTGCAGGCTAGAGCAGCTCCCAGTGTGTCAGCTAATTGCTCTACCATGCCCCAGTTTTCAGGACCTTTCAGGCCGCGGCCTGCACTTACAACAACATCGGCCTCGGTAAGTGCTACCTTGCCTGAAGTTTTTGTGGTGCCGGTGATCCTTATTTTAGGCGCATCCACAGTTGCATCGAACGGCATCACTTCAGCGGTTCCCGCTGCCTGCGTTACGGCAAATGCATTTACGTTCAAAGAGATCACCTTGATTTCGGTGTTCACGGTAACATTGGCAAAGGCTTTTCCCGAAAAAACATTTTTGCGCACCGTAAAACCATTCGACGTATTGGGGAGCGCTGTAGCACCTGAAATCAATCCGGCCTTCAGCCGCACAGCCACGCGGGGTGCAAGAGATTTGCCGCTGGAGTTGTTTGAAAAGACGATCGTCTTCGCCCCTGTTTTTTCTGCCACCTGTGCAATGACTTTTGCATACACCTGTCCGTCAAATTGCCTGAGCTGATCGTTCTTCACCTGGTGCACTTTCTTTACGCCGAATTGTCCCAGTGCAGCGAGGTCTTCATTCACTTCGCCGAGCACAACGGCTTCGGCCGATGTTCCTGTTGCCTCTGCAATCTTTGCACCATAGCTGAGTGCTTCGTGCGCAGCCTTCTTGATATGTCCGTCAATATGATCAACAAAAATTAATACGCTCATTTGATTCGTTTTAATGTGGGCGCTTCGGCCCCTGATAAATATTATTCCTTAAATAGCCCTTGCTTCTTCGTGCAGAAGGCGCACCAGTTCGTCAATATTATCGGATGAAACCAGCTTGACGCCGGCCTTTGCAGGCGGCAGTCCGAAGTCTGCAAATTTGGTGAGGGGCTCAACGGCAGCCGGTTCAACTACTTTTAAAGGCTTGGTGCGCGCAGCCATAATGCCGCGCATGTTGGGAATCCTGGCCTCCGCAACTCCTTTCTGACAACTCACAACAAGCGGCAGATTGACTTCAACAGTTTCTTCGCCGCCTTCGATTTCTCTTTTAACGGTGGCCGTATTTCCACTGAGCTGAACACTGGTAGCAAGTGCAACGTAGGGCAGGTCGAGCAGTTCGGCGATCATGCCGCCTACTGCACCACCATTATAATCGATCGTTTCCTTTCCGGTAAGAATGAGGTCATAGCCTCCGCTCTTTGCAAGTTCGGCAATCAGGGCCGCTACCTGGTAGCTTTCCTGCGGCTGCGCGTTGATGCGGAACGACTCGTCGCCGCCGAGCGCAAGCGCTTTGCGTATAACCGGCTCTGCGTCGGCAGCGCCCACCGTTACAAGATGAATAACGGTAGAAGGATCTGCTTCTTTTAATTCAATGGCCCTCACCAGTGAATACCATTCATCGTAGGGGTTGATGATCCACTGGACACCTGCTTCAGCGAATTTCGTGTTGTTATCACTGAACGCTATTTTTGCTGTCGTGTCAGGTGTTTTGCTTATGCAAACAAGTATTTTCATACAGCTAAATTAAGATAAAAGTTATTTAGTTGTTTATGCAACTAATAGGTTTATGCAAATATAGGCGCAAATATAACCGAAAGACCCCACCGTTAAAATGGATCGAATAGCGAAGCTTAAAGAATTTATGGCTGGCAATCCTGCCGATAGTTTTGTGCAGCATG
>DATMHB010000453.1:0-3377 GCA_035555175.1 Flavisolibacter sp.
GTAAGTCCTGCAGCAAAGGAGACCTGCGCCACCATACTGTCGGCACGGTAATCGAAATGATAGAAGGGCGAGGGCAGATGCGGTATGATAATATCCTTTAACAACACTTTCTTTTCCTGAAGGGGCGCCGGACTTACCGGATCCTTTTTGCAGGAGATTATCAGCAAAGAAATCATCATTATCATGAACTGCTGTCCCGAACGCATACGATCATTTTGAGAACAAAGCTATCCCGGCGGCACATCCCGCTTTGCGAAAAACGGTTGAATTGCAGAAATGAATGGATGAAATCAAGTATTACGTTTCCAAACGGTGAAACATACTTTCCAATCTAAACAATCCAGGAAACACTCTAAAATAAATGCCGCTATGCTTCGTTAACCTGGAAATCAGAATCATAAACCCGCGCTATGAGGAAATGTGTATTCTTTTTCATTTCTACAGTCAGCGTTACGACGGCTTTGTCCGAAGGTCCTTTTAAAAAAACCTCATATATGCGGAATGTTTCGGTAATGGCCTTTCAATGTTCTCCCCAATTACAAGAGGCAACCAAAGGAGAAACCTGGATTGGCTTATCCGTAGGACTGGGGTTGCATTCAGATTATAAGTTCGGCATCGCGTGCCGGTGGGCATAGACTACGTCCTGAGTAGCTATAATTAACAGCTACAAAAATATCATTCCTTTCGCCGGATTGTCGGCAGGTGTGGTTTTTATTCAAATCGCTAAAGACTATCGAGTACGTCGCGGTACCCTCTGCCAATAGGAATGGATACTCCATTCACCTCCACTGCTTCTGCCGTGTAGGATTCCACCTTGCTGACTGAGATGATAAACGAGCGGTGGATCCTTTTGAATAAACCGGGAGGCAGGAGTTCTTCGATCTCATGTGTGCCCATTTTTGAAAGGAATTCCTTTTTTGTAGTCACGATCCTGATGTATTCCCTCTGGCTTTCTATATAAACCATTTCAGAGAACAGGATCTTCACTTTCTTTTTCTGCACTGTCACAAACAGGTAATCTTTGGTGTCGGCACTTTCCGGGGGCTGCTTTTCTTTCAGCGTTGCTTTCACCTTTGTTACTGCCACCAGAAACCTTTCGAATTCAAAAGGCTTCAGCAGATAGTCGGTTACATTGAGCGCAAATCCCTCCACCGCATATTGGTGATAAGCCGTTGTAATAATAACGGCCGGAGGGTGGGGGAGGGTTTTCAAGAATGCCATGCCCTTCAATTTCGGAAGGTGGATGTCGAGGAAAATAAGGTCCACCGGATGATCTGTCAGGAATTCAGAGGCCAGGATGGCGTCCTTGAATTTTCCTCTCGGCTCCAGGAAGGGGACCTGGGAAATATAATCCGACAGTACTTTTACGGCCAGCGGCTCGTCTTCAATGATGATGCAACTTATTTTAGACATGGCTTGCCAGGTTGATTTTCAAAACAGCGTTAAACTGCGAGTCTTCCTGCCGAACGGAAAGAGCGTATTCTTTGTACAATAATTCGAGCTGTCTTCGCAGGTTCGAAAGTCCGATATTTTCTTTTACCTGTTTGTCGGGCGGGCGTTCGGAAGAATTCTTTACCTGGAATTCCAGCTGTCGCTTGTTCACCGAAAGATGAATATCGACAAAAGGCTGATATCGTGTTTCCGAAACCCCATGCTTGAAAGCATTCTCCACGAGCGGTATCAGCAGCAGCGGAGGTATGGCCTGTTTCATCTCCTCGATATCGTAATTAAAATTCACACGCAGCGATTCATCGTAGCGCAATCTTTCAAGCGCGATATAATCATTGATGATTTTTAATTCCTGCTCAATGGCGATGTAAGCGCCTCCTGTTTCATACAGCATGAATCGCAAGATCTTCGAAAGCCTGAGTATCGATTCAGGTGCCAGGTCCGACTTGTCCCTTGACAGTGCATAAATATTATTCAGCGTATTGAATAAGAAATGAGGATTGGTCTGTGACCGCAGATAGTTCAGTTCTGCCTGCTGCTTCTCAATACGCAGTTGCTGCGTTGCCTGTCTCAGCTTCACATAATTGTAGATGTGCACGACGATCCCATAAAAGATGATGGAGGAAAAGCTGAGCGGAACGTGGTAAGCCACTCCATGGGTGATCGTAGTGAACTCCTTAAGTCCTGTATAAATATGCAGTTGAATTCCAATATACCTCCAGAAATAGAGCCCGAACGAATAAAGCATGAGAAAACACCATAAAAGAAAAATAGCCAGAAGGATCCATGGCAGGTAGTATTTTCTTTTCCTGCGGATATAAGGGATGGCATATTCAAAAAATATAAAATTGAGTGCCGTTAAATAGATGGTAGCCCAGACATAGTTCAGCATCCGGACGAAAAAAGTATCCTGGTAGTTTACCAGCACGCTGATCAACGACAACAGGCAAAATGCGAGTGCCACCCACAGGTAAAAAATAAATTTCTTCTTATCGAATGCAATCTTCATGCTGCTTGAGATTAAATATCGGTAAATCTTTCTCGTTTGCACTATAGTTCAACCGACGCCGCTTTATCGTATACGATCAGCCGCAAACGGTCAATAAAAAATTTTAATCATCTGGCAGCTTTGCAAGCTTCGGTGCGGGGGATGCCGGCCTCCTCGTGATCGGCTCCAAAATGTAGTTTGTATACTATAAACGGCTGTTTATTGACGGCGGGTTTCGCGGCATGAGGGGAATTAATATTCTTACATAAATAATCAGCAAATGAAAAAGAGCTTACCCATCCTCGTCATCGTTTCGTTCCTGGCTTCCGGACTGGCCGCCCAGGTTGAACCTGGTGCAGGCAGTTGGAAAACATGGTTCATATCTTCCGGGAAGTCGTATCGTTTAGGTGCGCCTCCTTCATACAAAGAAGAAATTACGGATGTGCTCCTGCGTCAGCAGAATCTTGATTCTGCAGGCTGGCAACAGATCATGTACTGGAATGCGGGTGCTCCGGGTTACCACTGGCAGGAGATGATGACCAAACTATGGCAGACAGATACTTCCCTGCGCGGAGCATTGGCTAACCTGCTCATGAATGTGTCAATTTATGATGCTACTATCGCGGCGTGGGACACCAAATATTCGTTCAAGCGTCGCAGACCTTTCATGGTTGATAAACGCATCAACAGTTTTGTGATCAGTGCCGAAAGCCCTTCCTATCCTTGTGAATATTCAGTAGCCGCAGGCGCCGCAGTATTTATCATCTCGCATTTCTATCCTGCCATGGCCGACTCGGCGAAGCGCATGGCTGACCAGCTCATGGCATCCAGGGTGGCAGCGGGCATGGCATTCCCGAGCGACACGCGCGCAGGCTTCGAGCTGGGAAAGAGGATCGCGGAAAAAGAGATCGGCGCTAAAAATGCTCTTTTGCCTGCTACG
>DATMHB010000454.1:0-3062 GCA_035555175.1 Flavisolibacter sp.
CAGGATTGTCCGCCCTCATTGCTCGAGGGAAAGAGGTTTGCTTTTATTCGCGGCGTTCCAAAAATGCTGGGCCCCCAGGCAAATTTTGCGCAGTATGGCGACTCGGGCGCGTGGGTAAGTGAACACCTTCCGCATTTTTCCACTATCGTCGATGAGGTCAGCTTTTTGAAAGCAGTCACCACCGATCAATTCAATCATGCTCCGGCGCAATTGTTAGTGCACACAGGAGGTTCCCGTCTGGGAAGACCAAGCATTGGTTCGTGGGTAACCTATGGCTTGGGAACCGAAAACGAAAATCTGCCTGGATTTGTCGTGTTGACATCAGGCGGAAAATTACCCGATGCCGGTAAGAGCGTGTGGGGCAGCGGATTTTTGCCTTCTGTTTACCAGGGCGTGCAATGTCGCAGCAAGGGTGATCCCGTTCTGTTTTTGAATGATCCTGAAGGCATGGACCGCGACTTACGCAAAGCTTCTATAGACGCCATCAACAAAGCAAACGAAGCAGAATATAGTGAATACAATGATCCTGAAATTCTTTCCCGCATTTCGCAGTACGAGATGGCTTATAAAATGCAGATCTCTGTGCCCGACGTCATGAGCATAGATAAGGAACCGGATTATATTCACAAGCTGTATGGCACAGAACCCGGCAAGGAATCGTTGGCAAATAATATTTTGCTGGCAAGAAAGCTGGTTGAAAAAGGCGTTCGCTTTGTGCAGATTTTTGACTGGGGGTGGGACAGTCACGGTACTGATGCCAACCTGGCGATTGATGTTGGCTTTGTAAACAAATGCCGCTCCGTTGACAGGGCGATGACCGCATTGATCCTGGATTTGAAGCAAAGAGGATTGCTCAATGAAACACTGGTGGTCTGGGGCGGTGAATTTGGACGCACCCCAATGATGGAAAACAGGGAAGGAAAACCAAATCCTTTTAAAGGAAGAGATCATCACGTAGATGCATTTACGATCTGGATGGCCGGCGGTGGGATCAGAAAGGGGATAACATATGGAGAAACAGATGAAATTGGATACAACGCCATCAGTGGCAAGGTAACGCCATTTGATATTCAGGCAACGTTGTTGAACCAGTTGGGCTTCGATCATGAAAAATTTACTTATCAGTTTCAGGGGAGGCCTTTTCGGTTGACCGACGTTTCCGGAAGAGTGATCGAAGAAATTGTGACCTAGGAACGCGAAGACAATACGGACTCACGCAGCCTTTAGACAAAGATGTGCAACGGACACATTGGTTAGTTTTGGTCCGCCTCATGTCTCATGGGCAACAAAGGGATCTTTGTCAACGATTAAGGGACTCGGGGATTTAAAAACTCGTTCACTGGAGTTCCCGGGGTCTCTGCAATTCAAAAAGGTCTGAGCAGAAGACCCCGGGCGGACAGTGAAGCTTTGCGTTTTTCAGTCCGCCTCGTGTCTCCCGGGCAACAGCAGCATCTTCGTCAATAATGAATTAGGGGACACGGGGATTTAAAATCCTTCACTGAAATCCAGGTGTCGCTTCGAAAAACAAATGACGAGGAGACGAGGGTGGAACATCAAACTCTGAAAGACTAAATTAACTGCATCACATGGCACACAACCGAAGAAGATTTATTCAACAGTCCGGCAGCCTGGTTTCCGGATTATGGCTCTCGTCGCTCGAGCGGATGATTCCTGCACGTCCGGAATTTATTACCAACTCCAAATTCAAATCAATGTTCCTGGCCACCAATTGGGGTTTTAACGGAAGTATTGCTGAATACTGCTCAAGCGTTCAGAAAGAGGGGTATGACGGTATTGAGATCTGGTGGCCAATGGAGAAAAAAGCACAGGACGAATTATTCTCTGCGCTGAAAAAATACAACCTGCAGGTTGGGTTTTTGTGTGGCGCTTACCACAAGGATGTCAGCGAGCATTTCGCCTCATTCAAAGACATGGTCTATGCAGCGGCATCCAACACGGTTCAAACGCCGTTGTACATCAATTGTCACTCGGGAAGGGACTTTTTTCCCGCCGATAAAAATCAATTATTCTTTGATTACACAGCACATCTGTCAAAGCAAACCGGGATATTGATTTGCCATGAGACACACCGTTCGCGCATTTTATTTGCGCCGGTCATTGCCAGGAACTATCTCGAGAAAAATCCTGATCTGAAAATTACCTTCGATGTCTCGCACTGGTGCACAGTAAGTGAATCACTATTGGCAGACCAGCAAGAGACAGTGGATTTGGCGTTGGAAAGGACCGAACACATTCATGCGCGCATTGGTCATGCTGAAGGACCTCAGGTAAATGATCCAAGGGCACCCGAGTGGGCAGCGGCAGTCACCGCACATTTTTCCTGGTGGGATAAAGTCGTGGAACGAAAAAGAAGGGAGGGGGGAAGGATCACCTTTCTTTCCGAATTTGGCCCGCCCGATTATATGCCTACCTTACCTTACACACGTCAGCCGCTGGCCGATCAATGGGCCATTAACGTATACATGATGCAAATCCTTCGAAAACGATATTCAACTATTTAATTGATGCTGCTCTCCTTAACTGAGTTCATTGGTCATTTTCATCCTGTAATTGTTCACTTGCCTATCGGCATATTGCTGTTGGCACTGTTATTTCAATGGCTTTCACGAAAAGAGCAATATACCCTATCGCACGGTGTGATGGCCCTCATCTGGGCTGTTGGTTCGTTCACGGCCTTGTTGTCCTGCATCACCGGATACGTTCTTTCACTGACGGGTGATTACGATACCGGAACCGTATCGTTGCACATGTGGATGGGCATTTCGCTTACAGGCATTTCGTTTTTTATTTGTTCAAAAGTTTTTGCGAGAAAATTTGACGTCCTGTATAAAATAGCTTCCGTGTTGCTGCTGATCTTAATCTTTACTACAGGACACTATGGCGGATCATTAACGCATGGCCCAGGATATCTGACCCTTGATTTCCCCAATAGCGATTCATCAGCCGCCTCTCGCAAGACGATTGCAAATGTACAAGAGGCGATGGCGTACGCCGACATTGTTCAGCCTATTCTGGAATCGCGTTGTTACTCCTGCCATGGT
>DATMHB010000455.1:0-5216 GCA_035555175.1 Flavisolibacter sp.
ATAAAAAGATCATGGCCGATATCGACAGGGCACTCCAGGACAATCGCCCCTACTATCAGGCAGCGGTATATTATATGGAAACAGGAAGGGATCTAACGCAGGCAGTTGACTGGCTCAATAAGGCAATCGAGCAGAACCCGAAAGGTTACTGGATATACCACCAAAAAGCCAATGCGCTGGCACGCCTCGGCAAGAAAGAAGAAGCAAAAAAGACGGCGCAAACCTCCATGGCGCTCGCTAAAGAACAGCAGAATGAAGACTATGTAAAACTGAATGAGAAATTGCTGGAGCGGTTAAAATAATACGGCAACGATTTACAGGTTGGGTTAATCAATGGGTTATTTGTTACGGGAACATTGCTATACCGGAATGACGGCGCAGAGCCTCATTCCTTCATTGGTTTTACACCCCATGGTCACCACATTCTTCTCGTTTAGCAAGCATGAAGGAATCTATTTAAAGATTTGCAATGAGACATGCCTATGTAATCCTGATATCGTTTTTGTTTTTGCCATTGGCTCTTCCTTGGCATCTATTGGGATGCGGCTTCAAGGTCCGACAATTTATGTAGCCTAAGCTTGTATCTTATTATCTCAAGAGCACCTCAGTGCTCTTTTTTTGATGCTATTATTTTTCCTGGCGACGGGGTTTGTTTTTGAACAACCTTTGAAAAAAATCTTTGATCACCAGCCTGAGATTCTTAAAAAAGAAAGCAATGCCCAGCACGGCGGCAGCGATCAACTGAACAAGATAACTGCCACTGCCGGGATCGATGTATAAAAGCCAGTATTGCATAAGAATGAGCCATGAATATAACCTTATAGGTTCGTTTGTACTGCCGCGGTGGCGAAAATCTTTTGATAAAACGCGTTTGTAAAGGAGCAGGCGTTTTATTCACCTGTGTTTGCCGTTTTAATCACGGTGTAATAACCGTGGCCGTCAGCGTCCTTTTGGAGAATGCGGTAATAGCTCGTTCCGGAAAAACTGTTGGTATCTAAAAAGCTATAGTCCAGTATGGGACCACGTTTGCTGCCGCCGGCCTTGGAAGACACCATGCCCACTGGAAGAAATACACCTTGAAAGCCGTTCTTTCTTTCGATTTCAAAACCGCGATTATCCTCTTCCGCCTCGGTATGCCACGAGACGAGAACGGTCTTTTTGCTTAGTCGCCTGACGGTGAAATCAACAATTGTGGATGGGGGAAAATCTTGAAGAGGCAGCTGGCATAATATTTTCCCACAAGACCTATAAGGTTTTAAAAACCTTATAGGTCTTATTTCCGTTCCATAAACTGCGACTACGATACCTGCTATTAAAATCACCGGCTTCATACGAAATCTTTAATGCGGTCATTCCCCGGCAGTACCTAAAATTAAAAAAATGGGAAAGGCAGTTTGCATCAATTGGACCAGCGGTTCTTATAAAAGATCAGCTGTATAAATCCGGCGATCGCCATCAACCCGAGGGCGCCGATCGCATTCAGCCAGAGAAAGCCGATATCGGGCAGCCAACTGAGAAAGGCAATTTGTTCATTGAAAAAAAGAACGATCACGAATGCCTCTACAATAAGAGCGGCGGTAAAAGTGGCTGTTCCATTCACTCTCTTCATGTAGAATGCCACCAGGAAAATTCCAAGGATGACCCCGTAAAAAAGAGAACCCAGCACATTCACTGCCTCGATCAGACTTTGACCGAGCTTGTTCGAAAACTGCGCAATAAGGATAGAGAAGAGCCCCCACCCCAGGGTATACCAACGCGAAATGCGGTATTCGTTCAGTGGCCTGCCCTTGCCCGCAATGCGCTGGTGTACATCCACCACGGTGCTGGCCGCAAGAGAATTGAGCGAAGCGGCAATCGATCCCCACGCCGCAAGAAAAATAATGGCCACGAGCAAACCCTTCAAACCTGAGGGCAAATGGTGCTTCACAAAAGAGAGGAAAATATAATTGGTATCGTTGCTGTCTCTTCCTGTGGCAACAGAATTGATCCGTTTGAACTCGTTGCGGTAGTATTCAGACTGTACGTTCAAATTCTTTATGCTATCGGTCAGGGGCTGATCATCATAATTTCCATTCTCAGTCATCCGCGTGATGGCCTGTTGCTTTACTTTATTCACCGAGTCGTAAGCCCGCTGAATCACCTGGAGCGAATCCTTGTAGCCCGACCGCTCTACCTGCGCCACCAGCGTATCATTAAAAGAAAGCGGCGCTTTGTTAAACTGGTAAAAAGTAAATACAAGTACGCCGATCAGCAGAATAAAAAATTGCATCGGCACTTTCACTAGTCCGTTAATCAACAGTCCCATCCTTCCTTCGCGGTTATTCTGTGCCGTTAGAAAACGGCCTACCTGCGACTGGTCCGTTCCGAAATAAGAAAGAGAAAGAAAAAACCCGCCGATCAATCCGCTCCACAAATTATAACGGTCATTCCAGTCATAGCCCGTGCCGGTTTGTCCCGACGTAATCACATTCAGTCGGCCAAGCTTGCCGCCCACATGCAGCGCATCGATGACCCCAACGTGCCGGGGCAGCAATTTGATGATCATGTAGCCGGCAAGGGCCATCGCGATAAAAATGATGATGATCTGGATCTTCTGTGTATACGCGACCGCCTTTGCTCCTCCGCTCACCGTGTAAATGATCAACAGCCCACCCATGATAATGTTGGTCCAGAAAATATCCCAGCCGAAAAGCGCAGAAAGGATGATAGACGGCGCATAAATGCTGATGCCTGTAGATAAGCCCCTTTGCAGCAGGAATAAAAATGAAGCAAACGTCCTTGTTTTAGCATCGAACCGCTGTTCGAGGAATTCATAGGCCGTGAAAACTTTCAGTTTGTTGAAGATGGGGACAAACGTGATGCAGATGACCACCATAGCGAGAGGAAGACCGAAATAATATTGAACGAACCGCATGCCGTCGGCATAGGCTTGTCCCGGACCTGACAAAAATGTGATGGCGCTGGCCTGCGTACCCATAATGCTCAGCAGCACCAGCCACCAGGGCATATTCCGGTTCGAAAGGAAATAGCCTTCCAGGTTCTTTGTTGTACGGCTTCTGAACAGGCCGTAAATAATGATCCCGGAAAGAACCAGAATAATAACAAGCCAATCTGTTGAGGTCATGAAAAGGTTTTGGTGAACAGGTAAAACAGGATGATCAACACTATAAGAAAGCCAATGACCAGCACATACCAGTTGATCCAGCTTTTAAAAAGTGGCGGCTTATTGTTTTGATCACTCATGATACCTGATTAAGACTTCAGTCAAAACGGTAAGAGAACGCTCCTTCACTTCACTAATTTCTTCGCCTCAACAAATTCGATCCCAACAAGCCCAGCACAAGCCCGATCAACAATCCTAGCTGGACTCTCTTAATAAATATGCCGATGACAAGACCGAGGATGATCACAAAACCAAACGAGATCATGCCTCTCTTTTGATCGGGCTTTCTTTCTGCCATCTAAAATTCTTTTTTCCTGTTCAATGCAATAATATTCGCGAGCAACCGGTAAGCCCCGGGCACGCCTGCCGGCAGTTCACGGAAGAAAACCAGTCCGGTGTAGGTAAAATATCCCTTTCCATATTTTGTTATCACGAGGCTTCCATCATCGGGCTGCTCACCCGGATCATTCATGCGCAGAATGGTTTCATAATGTGGATCGAGGTTGTCTGCATGGTAAATGCTGCGCTCCTGAACCCATCCTTTAAAATCCTCCTGCGTGATCTTATTCGGAAAATTTAAAACGGGATGCTCGGGCTTCAGGAAGGTAACGGCTGCATTTTCATCCGTGATCCTCTTGCCTGAAACGGTAAAATTATAGGGACCCATCTTCGCCCTGATATTATTCGCCTGGCTATATTGTACGATATAGTTGCCGCCGTTCTCCACGTACTTCATCAGCTTGTCATAATATTTTCCCATCCAGTCATTGCTGTTGAAGGCCCTGATGCCGGAGATGATGGCATCGAATTGCTGAAGGTTGTTACGTGCGAGTTCCTTCTCCGTCAGCAGTATTACTTCATATCCCATCTCTTCCAGGGCTTCCGGCACCTTATCACCTGCGCCAATGATATAGCCGATCTTTTTGTTGTAGATCGAAAGATCGATGGGCACGAGCTTGACCCAGTCTGTATAGAAATAATTGATCATCGGGATATGATCATACTTGATGGTTGCAAGTGCCAGGTAATTGACGCCGCCCGTATCCACTTTGATGGATGGAATCGCCCTCACCGACTTATTGATCTCGCCGGGAGCAACGGCAAACGGGAAAGTTTTCATTGCGCCTTTGGCCCAGGTGTGCGACGAGTCGCGGACCCCCGTCTTTTTTACTTCCATGTCAACATCAACCAACGCCGTACGGTAATTGATCCTTTTGTTGGCAACGCCCTGCACGACGAAGTTTTTCTTTTCCGGCTCGTCTTTTTTCAGCAGCAGCAATTCAGGGCTTGCATAAACCGTTAATTGGGGCACCACGGTTACCGGCTGATTCTTTTCACCCTTCACCTGGTCGATCACCTTATAATTCAGCGCGCGCTGAAAAATGAAACTTTCTCCATTGATGTTGACAGAGAAAAAGCAAATGAATGCAGGATCAACATCGGGCTGTCCTACCTGCATCTGTGAAGGAATATTAAAATACCCCTCCTCCATCGGTTTTTGCAGCCAATAGGGCTGACTCACGGGCGTGGCGGGAAATACCTCGACAGTTTTGCTGAAATTCAAATTGCGGTTGGGCGGCAGGTTTATGGCGAACACGCTGTCAAATGTTTCAACTTGTATATTCTCCAGCTTTATTCCAACACCGAGCCGGTCATTGATGGAAAAATTAATTCTTACCGAATCACCACGGCCCACATAGGGTTCAGATGTAAAGCATTCGAGCCACAGGCCGCTCGCCTGCTCAATCAGCCTGCGCACCTCAGTTGTCTTTTGCCGTTTCCAATAACTTTCCGGAAGCTTTCTGATCTCAGTGTAAATTTTCAATAGCCCGGGCAATGAGCGCTGCGGCTGCATGAAATCGAAGGACGCAGTGGTGGCATTAATGGCCTGCTGAACATTTTCGCTGCCGGGAATTCTGTTCCAGCCCGTATTCACTTCATCGAAAATATCTGAAGAAGGCGAAGAGCCCCCGGTTGTTTTGAAGTATTCGAATGACTCTCCCCTGCTTCCGGCTACACCAAAGCCCTGGCTTTTGTGCTGGCTACGGCTTTC
>DATMHB010000456.1:0-5504 GCA_035555175.1 Flavisolibacter sp.
GTCAAGGTTTACAGCCATGATCAACTGGTGGGGCAGTGCAAATGCAAGGACTGCACATCCCACGGAAATAGCAAGGTTGATGAAACCTGGCACAAGGTCCCGCTCAAGGTCGTAGTACAAAGCATATGAAATGAAGGTGGGAAAATAAAAGCAAAGAAAATATTCGCCGATGTTGAGCGAATTGCATACAAAAAGCAGGATAATACAGAAGGATGACGTGAACATGGATCTTGCCAGCGTGTACCAGCGCAGGTGATTGAAATAGAGTCCGAGACAACCAGCGGCAAGAAGCGATAAGCCGGTAAATATCACGAATGGTGATCCCAGCACAAAACCGAACAGGCAATAGAACAAATAAAAAAACTGGGAGAAGAGCTCAAGAAAGTTGGAAAAACGGACCCGGTGGAACTCATGGATCGCCATGTCTTCATGTATGCCGAGATTCAGTATTGCCTGGTAAATTTTTTTCATGGTATCGGGATAAATTGAAAAACTCTTTCACCACTAAAGGGTGGCTTAGAACATAAAACACAGATCAAATGATCGTTGAAAATTGAAGGACAATACGGAGGAATGACAGACAAGATTCGTTTTCATAGATATTGTTTGGTCAAAACCATCGATTTCCCGAGATAAAAATAAGCTGCGCCTTCCACATTTCACAATGGCCTGAAACCGCGAAACAGATTTTATTTGTTCACGTATTTGCATCTGCCATCAATAATATTTATATTGTAACTCAAATACATACGTACAATGTATTGAATGAACCCAGTTCAATCCTATGGGAAAAAATGTTTTTCAGGTAAATAGCCTCGACAGCGCCTTCCTGGACGCTGTTTACGAAAATGATCGGGAAACGGCCCTGGCCATATTTCAACAATACCTTCAGGACCTTCCCGCAGACCTCCATGCTATTCACCATAGTTTTGAAAGTGGCGACCGTGAGCAATTCCGTGGTGTCATTCACAAAAAAAAAGTAGGTTTTAGTTATGTTGGTTTGACCGATGTGACGGCCGGTCTCAATGAACTCGAAAAAAAATGTGCTTTGCAGGTAGACCTTAGCGAACACAGAGCAGAACTTGCTTCGGTGTTGCACCGTATCAATTCATCAACAGAAGCTATTCGTAAAGTATTGGAAGCTTTGGAACAACAAGAACAATAAGATGAAGATCAAAACAGTTATCGTAGAGGACGAGCCCCTTTCCCGTAAGCTGCTGGAAACGTATTGTGAAAAATGCGGGCTGCTCAAGTTGAGCGGCAGCTATGAAACGGCCGATGAAGCCCTGGAATTCCTGAACACACAGGACATCCAACTCCTCTTTCTTGATGTTGAAATGCCCGGTATCAACGGCTTCGAGCTGCTGGACCGGATGTCGTATATGCCCAAGGTGATCCTTACAACTTCCAAAACAGAATACGCCTATACGGCTTTTCAATATGATGTGGTGGATTTCCTGAAGAAACCCATTCAATACAACCGCTTCCTCGCCGCACTCAATAAAATAAAACAGATCAGCAACGACCCGCAGACGCCCGCTGAAGATGATTTTTATATAAAAAGCTCCGGCAAATTTGTAAAACTTCGGTACAACGATGTCCTCTTCGTAGAAAGCCTCGGCGATTATGTGAAATACGTAACCGAAGACAAATCTTATGTAACGCACAGCACCCTTAAAATGGTGGAAGAAAAAATGAGCAATGGCCCATTCATGAAAGTGCACCGCTCGTTTATAGTAAACCTGCAAAAAGTAAAGGACATCAAATATTATACACTTGCCATTTCGGGTAAAACGATCCCTATTAGTAAATCTCTCAAGGCTGAAGTGTTAAAACGACTAAAGATCGTTGAGTAGTTCCACTTATCCATTCGTCGAAAAACCCCTAGGGTTTATCGAAAGGCGCTTTAAAGCTAAAAATACTTTGGCCATCTTTGATCTGTCAACGGAAATGAACGATTAAAAATCCAAAACGAAAAACCGCTATCCAACATCCAAAAAAACTTTGAATCCAAAATCCCGAAAACCGAACTGAATCCAGATCCAGAAAAAACCAAAACGAAAATCCAGATCCGAAGAACCGCAACCAGAACAAACCAAAACCGTCCAGATCCAGAAAAACCAGAAAGTCCAAACATCCTGAAAGCCAAAGTTTGAGTCCAAACCTGATGAAACTGCAAGCCTTACCTCAAACTTATTGAAAAGTCGGCCCCCGCCGGCTTTTTCTATTTTATAGCTGGTTTCGCGCCAAGCCCCGCAGGTGCGGGGCGAAGGCAAAGGCGCAATAAGGATTTATCCCGCCATGGCCGGCCAAAGCACTCAGTTTACTACTCCCCCCTGGTGTCGCTCGTCGGCCGAACCCTCAGCTTACACCGGCGCTCTTGCTCATTCTCTTTTTTGCAGGGGCATTATCCTTCCATTGCCAAAGGTGAAGACAGGCATATGTGCGGAAGGGCGACCATTTTTTTGCGATCCTGCTCATGTTTTCCTTTAACTCTTTTTTATTGGTATCATCGAGCTTATAAATATTTTTCATGGCCACTTGTATCCCATAGTCATCTGCAGAAAAAACATCCGGCCTTCCAAGCGTAAACATGAGCAGCATTTCTACTGTCCATTTTCCTACGCCTTTGATCTGCGTCAGCAGTTCTATCACTTCCTCATCCGGCATTTTTTTCAGTTTCTTGTCATCCAGCCGGTGATCGATCGCAAACTGCGCAACATTCAATACATACTGTGTCTTGGCATTGCTCAGTCCTATCCCTCTTAATTTTTCAAACGGAGTTGCGAGAATCTGCTCAGGCGTTGGTTCACCATTGTACAATTCAAGGAAGCGACGATGAATGACCTGTGCAACTTTTGTTGAAAGCTGCTGGCTCATGATGGAAGCACAGAGGCGCAGACAGATGTTCTTGTGGAACTTTAATTCAAAAGGTTCCTTGCCTGCAATCAGCTTTGCCAGTTTTTTGTCTTTGGACAGGTGGGCTGTATAATCCATAAGTAAAAATATGACGGCTCTGGCCGTTCTGTTTTTCTTTTGCTGAGTGTAAGCGTTCGAATGGAGAAAGTTTTCGCTAAGCGAGTATCCAGCTCATATTCCCGTCTTTTTCATCCTTCAGCTGAATGCCGATCTCCGCCAGCTGGTTCCTGATCCTGTCTGAGGTCATCCAGTCTTTTTTTGCCCTTGCTTCTTTTCGCAGTTCGATCAACACCTGGATCACTCCTTTCAATTTTGCATCATCCGCCGCCGCTTCCGTTCTTAATCCAAGAATGTCTTCAACATATACCTTCATTTTCTGCTGCAGTAAGCGAAGTGTTTCAGGTTGGACAGCTGAAACCGGAACGGTCTTATCCTTCAATCCATTGATCACGTGCACCAGTTCGAACATATTGGCGAGCACTTTAGCGGTACTGAAATCATCGTTCATGAAATCGTCGAACTCATTCAGGAGACGTTGTACTTTTTCATTCAATTCCATCAAAGGTGCGCCTGTTCCGTTAGTGGCATCATTCACTATAAATTGTTGGAGCCATTCATAGGCTTCCATCAAACGCTTAAGTCCCTTTTCAGCTGCTTGCAATGCCTCATTGCTGAAATCAAGCGTGCTGCGATAGTGCGTTTGCAGGATAAAGAATCGCACGGTCATGGGGGAATAGGCTTTTTCGAGCAGCGGGTGATTGCCACTGAACAATTCCGTAAGCCGGATCACATTGTTGTAGCTCTTGCCCATCTTCCTTCCGTTGATGGTGATCATATTATTATGGATCCAGTAGCGTGCCGGAGCAATATGATTGCAGATGGTGCTTTGCGCAATTTCGCTTTCATGATGAGGGAATAACAGGTCCATTCCACCGCCGTGAATGTCGAATTGTTTGCCGAGATATTTGGTACTCATGGCCGAGCACTCGATGTGCCAACCTGGAAAACCCTCGCCCCACGGGCTCTTCCACCGCATGATGTGTTCGGGAGGCGCAGCCTTCCACAAAGCAAAATCTGTTTTATTTCTCTTCTCGTCCTGTCCTTCAAGATCGCGTGTGGTTTCAAGAAGGTCATCCAGCACTCTTCCGCTCAACTTGCCGTATTCATGTCCTTTAGCGTATTTGCGCACATCGAAATAAACGCTTCCGTTCACTTCGTAAGCATAGCCAGCCCTGATCAGCTCTTCTATCATGCTGATCTGTTCCACAATATGTCCTGTAGCCGTTGGCTCTATGCTGGGCGGAAGGCAATTAAAAAGTTGCATGGCCCAGTGAAACAGGTTCGTATATTTTTGAACCAGCTCCATCGGCTCCAGCTTTTCAATGAATGCTTTTTTAGAGATCTTGTCTTCGGCCGCGCGGCCTTCTTCTTCGAAGTGACCGGCATCAGTGATATTGCGCACATAACGCACCTTATAACCCAGGTAAGTGAGATAACGGTACACGACGTCGAATGTGATATAGGGCCGTGCATGCCCCAGGTGGCTTTCGCCACTCACCGTAGGTCCGCAAACATACATGCCTGCATATCCGGGAACGATGGAAACGAATTCTTCTTTATTTCTTATATAGGAATTATAAACTCTCAGCTTGCTCATAAAGGTAAATTTGATCGTAAGGAAACAGGAGGGAAAGGCCTCAACAGCAACAAGTACAGCAACAGCGGGTATAACGGGCGTATACGATCATGGGTGCCAAAGATAACCGTTTATTTTTTCAATTGTACATCCGCAACCAGCATATAATGGTCTGAATAGTTCTTGATAATGCGATTGAACTGTCGGATGCCGATATTTTTCGTGGTAAACACGTAATCTATGCGCAGCGTGGGTGCAATATAGGAAAACGTCTTGCCCACGCCGAGTCCTGTAGCGAGGAAGGCATCCTGCAATTCATCTCCGCGGATGGTAAAATAGGTATAAGAGTTCGGTACATCATTAAAATCGCCGGTGAGGACGAACGGGTATGGTGATTGCGCAATGGTTGCCTTCACGAGGTCGGCCTGTCCGCAGCGAAAAATGACGCCACGTTTGAGCTTTGAAAAAATGTTCCGCGAATTTTCAACCATTCCATCATCCGTATTCTTGATGCTTTCGATGCGTTCAAAATCTTTTTTCCTGAATTGTACGGACTGCAAATGGGTGGTATATACGCGCAGTGTGTCGCCGTTGGCCACAATATCGGCGTGGATCAAAGTCTCCTGCATACTGGGCTTCGGATAGCGGATCAATCCGCTGTCGATGATCGGATACCGGGAAAAGATCACCTGGCCTGTCCACTGCCGGGGCACATCAGGATCCCTTGAAAAATAGTAATACGGATACCCCAATTCCTTCATCACATAATTCAGGTTATTGTAATATGCCGGGTCGGTTGATGTGAAAAATTCCTGCAGGCACACTACGTCTGCATTCTGCTCCTTGATCAGGTCCATCATCTTGAGTCTCGTCTGGCTGCCCTTGTTGTTATTCCGTTTCCATTCGGTGAAGCGGGCCACATTCCAGTGGGCGATACGCACGGATCCGG
>DATMHB010000457.1:0-6996 GCA_035555175.1 Flavisolibacter sp.
CCGAAGACTGCTTCAGCCGGTGCCTCCATTTTTTTGATGAGCATGCCGATTGCGGTGCATTGGGTGTTCGCATGATCGACGGCTCCGGAAAATTCTTAAAGGAATCGAAGAGGTCATTTCCTTCACCCATAACCTCGCTGTACAAACTGTTTGGGTTGTCATTGCTATTTCCGCATTCCAGGGTCTTCAGCCGTTATCACCTTGGTTACCTCGACGAGCACAGGGATCATGCAGTAGATGTATTGGCAGGCGCGTTCATGATGATCAGAAAAAAAGTACTCGACCACGCAGGAGGGTTTGATGAAAGCTTTTTTATGTATGGCGAAGATGTGGACCTGAGCTATCGCATACAACAGTCAGGATATAAGAACTACTATTTTGCGGGCACTACCATTATTCACTTCAAAGGCGAAAGCACAAGAACGGGCAGCCTCAATTATGTGCGACTGTTCTACAACGCAATGAGTGTATTCGTTCGAAAGCATTACGGAGGAACAAAGGCGGGTGTGTTCAATGCGGTCATCCATTTTGCGATCTGGATGCGTGCCGCCCTCGCCGCTTTGGGAAAATTTTTGAAATGGATCGGTCTGCCCGTCATCGATGCGCTGCTCATCTTGTTTTCTTTCTGGGTCGTAAAAGAATTCTGGGTCGAATACGTCAGGCCAGACATCGTTTACCCCGACAAGCTCCTTCTTTTTTCCTTTCCGGCCTTCACCCTTCTCTATCTTACTGCGGCCTATTACGCGGGATTGTATGACCGCTATTTCAGAACACCTAATCTGATCCGCTCCACCTTCCTTGCAACCCTGGTGCTGCTGGCGATTTATGCCCTGCTTCCCGAAGGCCTTCGGTTCTCGAGAGGCATTGTAGTTTTTGGAGCCATCCTGGCTTTTTTGCTGATGACCGGATTGCGTGCGCTGCTGATAAAGTGCCGATTGCTGTTTGAGCCTATCGACAATAATAAAAAACCGTCGTTACTCATTGCCGGATCGGAAGAGGAATATGAAGAGGTCAAAAATTTTTTGCAGGAAAGAAAGATCAGCGATAAGATCATAGGGCGCATTGCTACTAACGGAAGGCAAGGTCATTATATTTCGGGAGTGGAAGGGATCATTGGCGCAGCGGCCGACCTGGGTGCGCAGGAAATTGTCTTTTATGCGGGAACGCTTTCTTACCGCGAAACCATTTCGCAGGTTGAAAAACTACGAGGGAAAATAAAAGCAAGGTTCTTCGCAGGCAGCAGCATCGTTGGCAGTGATGATCAATCGAGCAGGGGGCACATCCTGGCGGCCGAATCCGAATTCAGCCTGGCCCGGCCGGGCCCCCGCCGCACTAAAAGGCTTATCGATATTGTGCTGGCATTGATTGGGCTGATCAGCTTTCCCCTTCATTTCTTGTTGATGAAAAGGCCAGGACATTTTCTTTCGAATTGCGCCGCTGTTTTATTTAAGGGAAAGACCTGGGTAGGCTATGGAGTACCAGGCAATAGCCTTCCCCCGCTGCGGCAGGGAATACTCGGACCCAATGGCATGCATCACACGAACCATCAATTGCCCGAGGAGAGTCTGCACCTCATTGATTACTGGTATGCACACGACTATGAACCCTTGCAAGACCTGAGAACCATCATTAAAAACTATCGATATTTAGGTTCCTGAATGGGGCATGATCCAACTTGGTATCTTTATTGATTAATTGTTAAGCTTGAGATGAATGGCAAGAATCATTGACATAAAAATCCCTAAGGCAATTGCTTCCGCCCTGCGCCTCCCGGAAAACGACCCGAGAAGACAGCAATTAAGGGTATTGAAAAAATTGTTGAAGAAAGCAAGGTTCACGGAGTTTGGACAGCAATACAGGTTTGACGAGATCCTCCTCAGCCGGCATATCGGCAAAGAGTTCCAGGATAAGGTTCCGGTTCACGATTACAATAAAATTTATGAACACTGGTGGAAGAAAACACTGGAGGGCGTACCCGATGTAACCTGGCCGGGAAAGATAAAATATTACGCGCTCAGCTCAGGAACCTCTGAGTCGGCGAGCAAATACATTCCTGTTACCAAGGAAATGCTCCGCAGCAACAGGATCAATTATATCAGGCAGTTGATCTCTCTGTTCACTTATGAGCATCTGCCGCGCAATGCCGTCACAAAAGGATTTCTTATGCTGGGCGGGGCCACCGATCTGCAGAAGAACAAAGCAGGATGGTATGCAGGCGATCTGAGTGGTATCCTGGCCAAGAACCGTCCGTTCTGGTTCCAGACCTTTTATAAGCCCGGTGGCCGCATTGCCAAGATCAAAGACTGGAATGAAAAGCTGAACGAGATCGTGGAAAAAGCACCCGAGTGGGACATCGGCTACATCGTTGGGGTTCCGGCCTGGTGTCAGATGTGTATGGAAATGATCGTCGACCACTACAAAGTGAATACGATCCACGACATATGGCCCAACCTTGGTTTCTTCGTACATGGCGGCGTAGCCTTTGAGCCCTATAAAAAAGGGTTTGAGAAACTGCTGGGAAAGCCGATCGTATACATTGAAAATTATTTATCCAGCGAAGGCTTTATCGGCTATAAAGACCACGAACAGGCAAAGGGAATGAAGCTCATTCTCGACAACAATATATTCATGGAATTCGTGCCGTTCAATGACCGGAACTTCGACAGCGATGGCAAGATGGTTGATAAGCCGGAGACGCTCATGATCCATGAAATAGAAGAAGGCAAGGACTATGCGCTGCTCATGAGCACGAATGCCGGCGCCTGGCGCTACCTCATAGGAGATACGCTGAGGTTTGTAAGCGTGGAAAGGAATGAAGTAGTGATCACCGGTCGAACAAAGCATTTCCTCAGTCTTGTGGGTGAACACCTCAGTGTTGAAAATATGAACAGGGCCGTTCAGCTCGTAAGTGACGAATTGAATATCTGTATACCTGAATTTACCGTTGTTGGCTTCCCTCACGAAAATTTATTCGCGCATAAATGGTATGTAGCCTGCGACGATTCCATCAGCCCCGATCTGCTCGTGAAAAAAATAGATGAGCGCCTTTGCGAGCTGAATGACGATTATGCTGTTGAACGTACGAGTGCTTTAAAGGAAGTTTTTCTCGAGAAATTACCCGAGGAGGCCTTTATGCAATTCATGGAACGAAAGGGAAAATTGGGAAGCCAGCATAAATTTCCAAGGGTGATGAAGGGTAAGATGCTTCAGGAATGGAATGATTTTCTTCATTCCAAATACGAAACGCCTGCAGCAAAATAGAGCGTCTCGTGCCGGTGGAAAGCTTCATGCGATTTGATCCCTCAAACGCCGTTCGTTATCGTTAATTTCGGATTTACTAGTCTACTTCATGCTTGATGCACTGATCAAAGGAATTACCCTTGGGCTGCTCCTCGCCATTTCGGTCGGACCCATTGTATTTACGGTGATTAAGCAAAGCCTGAATAATGGCACCAGGGGCGGGCTGGCCTTCATCGCGGGCATTTCTTTTAGTGATATCCTTCTTGTGGTACTGAGCAATCTATTTACCAACCTGTTTGATGAGATCAAGGCGCATAAAAAATCCCTCGCTATTATAGCAAGTATCTTCCTGATCGTCGTCGGCGTATATTTTTTGTTTTTCAAGAAGACAAAAGTGAATGCCGAAGGGCAGCAAACCCTTGTGTTCAATACCACAGACTATGTACGGATCTTCGTCGCAGGGTTCATCATGAATATTTTCAATCCGGGCATTATAGTTTTCTTGCTTACCACGGCAACCACATTTATCGAGAACACATTGAATGAGCGCATCGTCATCTTTGGCATTGCCCTTTTGCTTGCATTAGGCGCCGATGTGGTGAAAGTTTTGCTTGCTAATAATATCAGGCAGCGGCTTACGTCGAAGAACATTCACCGTATCAATCAGGTGAACGGCGTCATACTCATCGGTTTCGGCCTGGCCATCATTTTCCTGCAGTACCGCGCTCTACATTTTTAACTCGTTCCCGAATTATTATATTGCAGAAGATGGAGAAAAGAAGCAGGCTTCAAAGGATATGGCGATTCATCAGGAGGGCATTCCTTATTCTCTTTATTGCGCAATTCGTTTACATCATTATATTGAAATGGGTGAATCCTCCGATCACCCTCACACAATTTCAGAATTGGATCACGGGCAATGGGATGGCAAGAGACTATGTCGGCTTCGATGAAATGTCGTACCAGATAAAGCTTGCGGTGATCGCATCCGAAGACCAGATCTTTCCCGACCACGATGGCTTTGACTGGAAGAGCATAGAGAAAGCCATGAAGTATAATAAGCGGAAGCCGGGACGCATACATGGTGTTCACGGCGCGAGCACCATAAGCCAGCAAGTTGCGAAGAATGTTTTTTTATGGCAGGGAAGGGATTGGATAAGAAAGGGCCTTGAAGTATATTTTACAAAAATGATCGAATGGATATGGGGCAAGAAGAGGATCTTTGAAGTGTATCTTAATGTCATTGAAACGGGCAAAGGCGTATTTGGTGTGGAAGCTGCATCGCAAAGGTATTTTTCGAAGCCGGCCAAAAAGCTCAATCGAAGAGAAGCTGCTATGATCGCAGCGTCATTGCCCAATCCAAAGGTCTTCACCATAAAGCCGCTTCACCCCCACATTGTTGTCAGGGGCGGACAGATCGTGCGCCAAATGAACATCATTGAATCCGATCCTGATATTCAAAAGATCATCCGCTAATTATTTTCTTTGGAAAACGGTGTCCAGAACACCCACTGCCAGCTGAAGCCTTTGCGTATCGGTGCCGGAAATCTCCGACCACATTGTACCACTGTTGATCAGAATGTCCTTATACATTTTGAAAAGGCGTTTTCTGATTTTGATATCCGGATATTCTCTAAGATCGTCTTTTACCCAGGGGATATCGACGTTGCACAAAAAATAGAAATCATATTGGTGGGTAGCGATCTGTTTTAATATCCAGGTATGACATTGTTCGAACGCTACTTCGCACCAAACCTTCATCACATACATATCGGTATCAATAAAATAAAATTCATTCTTCGCCTGCATCATCATTGTAGCCTCCAGCTCAAGCTGGCCGTGGGCAATATTCAGGAGGTCGGCATAATCGTATTTGCCGTTCTTTTCTCTCAGATATTCACGCGCGAATTCGGGACACCAACAGGTTTTATAGTGGTCTGCCAGCTGCGCGCACAGCGTGCTCTTGCCCGTTGACTCGGGGCCGATCACAACTACTTTCCTTGTCCTTGCCGGAGGCCGTCGCACATCGTGCGACCTGCTTTTATTTTCCATATTAAGCTGGGCTAAGGTCAGAAGAATGAGTTAATAATTAAACAACTTCTCGTAAATTATTTCGGATGAATATGCGCATAATACCGTGGAGTCGATCAACATGGATCGGCAAAAAATGACCTCCTCACCAAATCTATGGCGATGTCAGTACGCTGATCCCATTCCGGACCCGTGATGGTGTGGAACGGAATTCTATGTTCCTGCAGGATTTTTTTGTGCGACTGTCCCAGGATTTCTCTTTCGCTCCTGGCGAGTCTTGTACCGTCCTGGACAAACGGAGCATCGGTTTCAAGAAATATATGAAGTGCAGACGCATTCGCCTCCATGACCCAACCGGGAACTACAAGCTCCTTTCTAAAAAGATGGCGCGCATAAGACTTTGTGACAAAAATGTCCGTGTCCAGAAAGAGCACCTTGTTAGCCATCGTCTTTTTTTCCAGAATGCTATTTGCATGGGCAACGGCTATTTCCATCAACATTTCATAGGTGCATTCCTGTGTATGGCCCATAAAGGACCTGGCTGCTTCAGGCACGAAAGTAGTTTTGAACGCATGCGCGAGCTGTCCGCACAGGGTTGACTTCCCCGTTGATTCGGACCCGGTAATGCAAACCGTTTTTACAAAATAGGAACGGACAACCGCTGGCATTTGTTCCCAATGCCGGAAAGGATATTGCCTGATCATAGTAGCCGATACGGGAAACAATTGGCGGGCCTCATCGAATATCCTGTGCTCAATGCCTAATGCTTCAGCGACATAATTTCCGTATGGCTCCGATGTAAAAACGATGCTGATGCCCGGAAGCATATTCTTTATTACAGCGGCCCACTCCAACGCGCTGGTCCTCGAAGGAACGGAGCTGTCTGTGAGCTGTGCAGGGTCATAATAAAAGCTTTCTATGCGGATGCGTTTCTCCTTCCCGAAAACTTTGTGAAGCCATGCTTCCCTGATCCCTCCATTGATCGGTTCTCCATCATGGTGGCAGAGCAGCACCGTCAGCCGGTCGCAATACTGAAGCGCGAATTCGATGAGCCCGATATGGCCATTATGCAGTGGCATGAACTTTCCTAGGATAAGACCCCGCCTCATGCAGTGACGGATTGAAGCGCCGCTCTCCTTTTCCATTCGAGCCACCCGGAAACTGCGAGGATCAACAGAATAAAATAATACACACTCGTAAAAACAAATCCCTTTACAAAATAGAGCGGCACCGATGCGAAGTCGGTGGCGATCCACCAGAACCAGCTTTCCACTTTCTTCCTTGCCATGAGCCACATTCCCGTATAAGCGGTAGCCGAAGCAAAGGCGTCAGCCCATGGAATGGTATTGGCGTAGAATGCATGCTTCAGATAAATGAGGGCGCAATAAATGGCGATATAAAAAGCGGTAAAGAAAAGCAGATGCCCAAGCCATTGCCGGCCGGTACTCGTCGTTACGACCAGAACGTGCTGGTGCGCTTCGTTTTTCCGGGCCCAGATGATCCAGCCATAAATGCTGACGACAGTGTAATAAAAGTTCACGCTTGCTTCTCCATACAGCTCGCCTTGCACACTCAGGACAACATAAATGATAGTGTTGACGAGGCCGACGGGATAGAGCCAAATATTTTCTTTTTTTGAAAGCCATACGCTGGCGATACCGGTCAACACAGCTATAAATTCAGGCAACTTCGTTTGCCTAAGGCCTTCCATGAATTGGTGCACCA
>DATMHB010000458.1:0-3032 GCA_035555175.1 Flavisolibacter sp.
CATATTTGCCCCAAATGTCCACGGACAAATTGTTCGGCACGTTTCAGCTACTTCACCTTTCTGTATTTCGTTCCGATATAATCCACGAAATCCGGCTCCATGCCCTGTTGCCGGATGAGGGTCTGGATCTGCGCCCGGTGATGGATAGAATGATAGTTCAACTGCAGCGCAATATCCTGGGTAGTCGCTTCCCAAACGCCGCCGTCGAAGCCGGTGAACGACACGGGGGCAGATAGTTGATCATCCGTGAGACCGCTGATATGATCGATCCAAATTTGCAGGCTTGTCTGCCATTGCGCTTCGAGCGCATCAATATTATAAACCGGTTCCCACCAGCTCATTTCAGGAGCCTTTGGATCATGCATGATGCGCGCCATCCATTTATATTGACAATTGGCAAGGTGACTAAAAAGTCTCACCGATTCGGAAGGGTCGGGCATGAGACGGATCTTCTCTAACAATTTGCGGTTCGTAACGTCATTGAACTGAAAGGTGTCGATCAGGTATTCGCGCATTTGCATAAGCCTAAGTTTGATTGCTCTGGAATGACGAATAAATATTCATCTGCAGCAGCCAGTGTGTATTGAAACCACTAATTTAAGGACCCGGCACATTCATCTGCGAAAAGGAGTAATAGATACCGGCGAAGCAGTACTGGTTCCTGGATGATGTTCTATTTCCGGCGGATCTGCTTTTTGAGCTTTTCCAGCACCTGCGCCATTTTTTTTTCGACCAGGGGATCTGGTTCAACTTTCTGGTAGTTGTTTGATTCGAATTCTTTGCGGATCAGGCTTTTTAATTCGTCTTCGTTCGCTTCCACGCTGAAATAACCGGCAAGCCGCTTCATTTCATCGGGCGAGCACTGATCGAGCAGGTAGCGTCTGAAAAGATTTTCTATATCCTGAGGCTTTTCCAAATAAATATTGTTTTTAATGGGTCAAGTTATCCGTTCCTGAGCAACCTGCTAAGCTACGCAATCGGCAGAAGTCAACGCAATACTAAACAATAAACAGGCCATAGTGCTTTCTGCGGCCTTGCGGTTTGTCAGCAGGCCGGCTGCAGCCGTTGCATCACAGCGAGCCTTGTGAACATTGAAAGCAACATCAGTATAAGCCTTGAGGAAATCCCTGCGTACAGTCCCAGGGCCTCTGATAATTGAGCCTTATCCGGGCTGGATCATTTCTTTTCAAGAAGGGGGAAGATATACATAATACGAACGGTCAAATTATATCCTCGGTTGAATGGAAAAATTAAATCGTTGGGAATTACTGTGAGGCGTTAAAACGACTTCAGAAGTTCTGTTCTGATGAATACATTGGCTTTCACGATATGATCGCTGATAGTGGAAAGGGAAATTCCTAATTCATGGCTCACTTCTTCATACGACTTGCCCTGAACTTTGCACAGCTCAAACACGAGTTTCCGGCGTGGAGGCAGCAATTCAATTACGTGATATAATGTTCCTGCATGTTCGTTGCGCACTACGATATCTTCGGCAGTGCGGTCGGGAGTTGACGACCTCAATAAATGATGAAACATTTTTTTGTCGCGGGCGATCTTTCTAAAATGGTCATAGCATTTATTTGTCGCCATGCAGAACAAAAAGGAACAAAAAGATTTTTCAGGATCTATTTTCTTGCGGTGTTCCCAAACAGAAAGAAAAACATCCTGCAGAATTTCTTCGGCAATCGCCTCAGACTTCAGCAGCTTGAGCATCTTGCCATACAAGCGCGTACTATACAAATTGTATATTTTTTCGAATGCCGCTTCACTGTCCTGCGACAGTTGCTGCAAGATCAATACTTCATTATAAGAGTTATTGCCTGACATGTGGTTCGCTTCGCGTTAATAAATGCGGTTGTATTTCCAGGTCAGAAAACGTATAGTCTATCGTAGAATATGCTTGATTTCAAGGTGGCTAATCTTCGTTAACATAAAACACAGGGAGCGAGATGCAGTGAGGATATCTATTAAATAAATTTAGAATATCCGTATGAACATTTCAAAATTTTTTTTTGTGATTCCGGCATTTTATTCAGTAAAAAATTCGCTGTGTTCATAAATCAAAGCATTTAAACAGCTTACCCACGCGCGGCGATAATTATCAACCGTAATTTTTCTTTTCACTAACCGTGTTTATACCTGCGTAGTAATACGGCTGCTGGCTTTCGGTTGGCGGTGAACCAGCTTCAGCAGCAAGGGAAAGCATGTCATCTTCAGTCCACTCTAAACGCCGGCAGGCGTCCGGCGTACGGCCGCGACCCTTTGTTGACGGTGCCATCAACAAGCCGCTTCTTCAAAAGTTTTTTTTCCGCGTCAACAGGGGATAGGCGTGCCGGCAGCGTATTAGTATAGGATGACTGCATCCATGGATTGATAGCCCATTCGGCTGCACAGCGTGTTGCGCTAATCGCAATCATACTCCATCTGTTTTGCTGACTTAAAGTTCAATCTGCTTTCATGATTGATAAGGCCCTCTCATTGCTCCGCGACGAGCTGCAGAATTATATTACACTCTCCATTGGCAGCGCCGATGTGGAGGTTGACAATATTGGCCTGCTCGAAACTTCCAATAGCGACTCCCTTACCAAGCGCATCATAGTTACGCTGGTTAATGTTGAAGAAGAAAGTACGCTAAAGAACGCAAGTCCACTGAAGAAAGGTGCAACTACGACGGTGCTTTACCAGAATCCGCCGGTCTTTCTGAACCTGTATGTTTTGATCACGTGCAACTATTCGGGTGATGAATACCAGCACGCACTCGAAAGATTGTCGGCGGTGATCCGGTTTTTTCAGGGCCGCAATTCTTTTTCTTATGGCTCGATGACCGGAACCACCCTGCCTGCGAGCGACATCATAGACCTGAAGTTCACGATGGAATTATACACGCTCACGTTTGAACAGATCAATCATTTGTGGGGTTCGCTCGGCGGCCGCCAAGTGCCCTTCGTTATGTATAAGCTAAGACTGGTGGCAATCACCGAAAAAGCAGTATTGCGCGAAGTGCCTGCGGTCACGGAGATCGGCACACG
>DATMHB010000459.1:0-2996 GCA_035555175.1 Flavisolibacter sp.
CGCGTAGAATAGCAGTGGTGCAGGGTCAGAAGCAGAAGCGGCTACGATGATGGTATATTCCATCGCGCCTGCATCCTGCAGTGTTTTCATCACACCTGCAATAGTAGAAGCTTTTTGGCCAATGGCCACATAAATACAATACACAGGTTTTCCTGCCTGGTAGAATTCTTTTTGGTTGATGATGGTATCGATACAGATCGCGGTCTTACCGGTCTGACGGTCACCGATAACAAGCTCACGCTGTCCGCGGCCAATAGGGATCATAGCGTCGATGGCCTTGATACCGGTTTGAAGCGGCTCCTTCACAGGCTCACGGTAAATTACACCTGGCGCCTTCCTTTCGAGCGGCATTTCAAATCGCTCGCCGGCGATCGGACCACGTCCGTCAATGGGTTCACCAAGCGTGTTCACCACCCGGCCCACCATTCCTTCGCCTACTTTGATGGAGGCGATCTGTCCGGTGCGGCGCACCTTGGCGCCTTCCTGGAGCGTACCCATTTCACCCATCAAAACCGCACCCACATTATCTTCCTCGAGGTTAAGCGCGATACCCCGCACCCCGTTCTCAAATTCTACAAGCTCTCCTGCGCGTACGTTGCCCAGGCCATAAACACGGGCAATTCCATCACCCATTTGCAAGACCGAACCAACTTCCTCCAGTTCAGCCCCGGTGTTAACACCACCAAGCTGTTGGCGGAGAATGGCACTAATTTCATCTGGTTTTATTTCTGGCATATAGCAGATTTAAGAGTTTACTATTGTTTTTAATGATGACCACATCTACAGGTCATCTTACTTTATAAATAAAATCGTTGTTCTCAAACTGACGGGAAATTTCTTTCAGGTCGTAGCTAATGCTGGCATCAACAAGCTTGTCCCCTGCCTGTAATACAAAGCCGCCGATAATGTTAGGATCCACAACGGTCTCCAGTTCAATGTTCACCATATCGCTGGTAGTCTTTACCCTTTCAATGATGGATTTCTTTACATCTTCGCTTACCGGCGTTGCCGTGGTAAGCTTTACGGTATGAATCTCTTTCTTCTGCTTGTATTGTTGGATGAATGAAGTAATAATTTCAGGAAGGTCGCTCTCTCTTCCCTTGTTTACGAGCAGTTTTGTGAATGTAGCCGTCATAGGACTTATGTTCTTACCCGCAACGGCATCGATCACAGCCAGCTTCTTATCGGCTGACACCACAGGACTGCGCAATAAGTTCAAAAAATCCCTGCTTTCCTTCATCACCTGTTGCAGAAAAAGCATGTCTTTATTGACTTGATCCAGCTGTCCTTTTTCAATCGCGAGATCAAGGACAGACTTGGCGTACCTGTATGCTAAACGTGGATTCGGCATTTATATCCTTTTGATAGTTTCTTAACTTAGGTTTACTTCGTTCACGAGGCTCTTGATGTGATTTTCCTGTGCCTCTTTCGATCCTAATTCCTTTCTCAGCACTTTTTCGGTTACCTCAATCACGAGCTTGCCCACCTGATTCTTCACTTCAGTCAGTGCCGCCATTTTTTGCGCGTTGATCTGTTGTTGGGCATCAACAATGATCTTGTTGGCTTCGATCTTCGCCTGTTCTTTTGCTTCGTTGATCACCCTGTCCTTCGTTTCGCGCGCCTCTTTCAGCATCACAGCCCTTTCTTCCCTGGCCCTGGCCATCAGGTCCTCGTTCTCGCTTTTCAACTGCGCCATTTCAGCTTTCACTTTCTGAGCGGTTTCAAGTGAATCGGCAATGGTTTTTTCTCTTTGATCGAGTGAACCCAGGATCGGCTTCCATGCGAATTTTCTCAAAATGAAAAACACAATGAGGAAAGCCAGAAGCGTCCAGAAGATCAATCCAAATGAGGGGGTTAAAAGTTCCATATTATATCAAAAGTTAAAAGTCAAAAGTTAAAGGTCAAAAGCAAAGACAATTCAGGGTCAGTCAAGAAAATTTCCACCTGATTATTTCCTCATTCTTCGCTTATGATGTTTAAAGAACTGCATCCGCCGCCCTGTGCTTTGGATGCAGTATTTTTTTTAGTTGAGCTTACACGAACATGGCAAGGATACCTGCGATCACCGCGAAGAGGGCAACACCCTCGATCAGCGCTGCAGTCAGGATCATGTTTGCACGAATGTCGTTAACAGCTTCCGGCTGGCGGGCAATGGATTCCACTGCACCACGACCAATCTGGCCGATACCGATACCGGCACCGATCGCTGCCAAACCTGCACCGATCGCACCACCGGCATTCGCCCAGGGAATCGCGCTCAACAAAACAATTAATAAACTCATGATTGTTCTTTTATATTGGTTAAAAAAAGACTTTGTACTGGTGCCGCTGCAGTCACGGCATCAACATTCATTATACGATCACTGCATCTTCGTGATGGTCCACATCATCATGGCTGCCTTCGAATGCCTGACCAATGAACACTGCGGTCAGATTGGCAAAAATGTAAGCCTGCAAAAAGGCTACTAATATCTCAATGAAATAAATGAACACGGTGAACGCTATAGATACGGGTGAAAAGCCCCAGCCCACGCCGCTGCTCAGGTTACCAAAAATAAAGATGAGCGAAATGAGACAAATGATAATGATGTGGCCCGCGATCATGTTCGCAAAAAGACGCACGATGAGTGCGACCGGCTTTGTGAATATGCCGAGGAACTCTACAGGTATCATGATGGGCTTCACGCCACCGGGAACCGGAGGATTGAATATATGTGCCCAGTAATGACCATTGCTGCTGAACAGGATCACGATAAATGAGATCAGCCCTAGCACCAGAGTAAACGCAATATTGCCGGTTACGTTTGCCGCCCCGGGTATCAGTCCGAAAAGATTATTGATCAGGATGAAAAAGAAAACGGTCAGCATATAGGGCATGTATTTTTGGTACTTGTGCCCAAGGTTCGGCCTTGCAATCTCATCTCGCACGAAGGCAATCAGGATCTCCATAAGGTTTTGCATGCCCTTTGGAGCCGTGTGTACGCCCTGCCCGCTCC
>DATMHB010000460.1:0-2053 GCA_035555175.1 Flavisolibacter sp.
CTCGTCTCTTTGCGGAAATTGTACGGAGGTCTGCGCAGTGAAGATCAACCTGCATGAGCTATTGCTCGAGAACAGGCACGAAGCCGTTGAGGAAGGCTCGGCGGCGTTCGCAGAAAAAATGGCGTGGAAATTTTGGAAGAGGGCCATGCTGAACCGCCGGATGATGAATATGGGCTCGGGCAAGATCAAGAGCTGGGTCGTGAATACCTTTGTGAAAGATTGGTCCAGGCATAGAGCTGATCTTGATTTTCCACAAAAATCATTCAATCAATTATGGAAAGAAAGAAATAAGGGTAGATGAGCCAGTCAGCGCTGATCTTTTGCCATAGCATCACGCCCAGGTTGCAATATGTCATCGATTTTCTTTCTCAGTATTACGAAATATTGTTCCGGCCCACGAGTGACGAGGAGAAATACCTGAAGGCGCAGCATGCATGCAAGATCAATTATAGTTATCACCGATTGTCGCCTGGAGAAATTTTCATTCACGCGCATGTGCTTTTGACTGAATCTTATGTCCGTCCAGTGAAGGTGGAATGCTTCGATAACAATGGCTATCCTGCTTTTTTTAAGACCGAAGGAGAGCCTGGCTTTGATCTCTTCGCTGCTATTTTTTTTCTGCTCACACGGTACGAAGAATACCTTCCTCATAAGAAAGATAAATTCGGCCGTTTTTCGCATCGTGAATCGGTCGCATTCAAAAATGATTTTCTCCACCTGCCATTGATCAATATCTGGCTCGAACATTTTCGTGATCTAATGAAGGCGAGGAATGCAGATTGCGCGGCTACAAAAAAGGCATTTTCTTTCACCCCAACTTATGATATCGATATGGCATGGAGCTTCCGCAATAAAGGATTCAAAAGGAATGCAGGCGCCCTTAGCTTATTATTCGTGCAGGGAAAGTTCAGGAAGTTGGTGCAACGCATTCGCGTTTTACAGGGCAGGTTGCCCGATCCATTCGATGCTTATGAATGGATGGACGACCTTCACCGCCTTTACAATTCCGCCCCCCTGTATTTTATTTTAATGGCCAGGGAAAGGAGCAGGCTCGATAAAAATATCGATGTGACCTCTGCACCTTTTCAACTTCTGGTGAGAGACCTCTCTTCCAAATATGAGATTGGTATCCATCCGTCGTGGGCCAGTGGTGACCTGCCATCATTGCTCACCACCGAAAAAAGTTTGCTCGAAGCCATTACGGGGAAAAAAGTGAATTGTTCGAGACAGCATTTTATCCGCTTCGATCTGCCGCAATCGTACCATCGGCTGCTTGCGCTCGACATCCATCATGATTATTCGATGGGATACGGAAGCATCAATGGCTTCCGCGCCTCCGTTACGACGCCCTTCCTATGGTACGATCTCAAACACGAGGAAACATCCAAGCTGTTGCTGCATCCATTTTGCTTTATGGACGCCAATGCGTATTATGAACAGAAGCTAAGCGCGCAAAAGGCGTTTGATGAACTGATGGAATTCTACCGTGTTATTAAATCAGTAAATGGAAAGATGGTCACTATCTGGCATAACAGCTTTTTGGGAACAGACAAAGCATTCGCCGGCTGGCGTGACATGTATGCCGAGTTTGTGGCTACGACAAGCGCTAACTCCTGATCGCGTTCCTGTTAACGAGATAAACGCCGATCAACGTGATGAGAACACCGGCGACCATATAGGTTGACATCGGTTCATTCAATAAGAGCCATCCAAAAAACACAGCTACTACCGGATTGATATAAGCATAAAGCGAAGCCTGTTCGGTGGCAAGGTTCTGCAGCGCATAGAGATAAGCGATGAACGACAATACCGATCCAAAAACGGCAAGATAGCCGATGGCGGCCCAGGATTGCCAGGGAATCAGCGCGAACGGTATAAAGTTTCCGGTAATATGGGAGACAGCAAACAAACTCGCTCCGGATATGAGCATCTGAAGGCCGAGGCCAAAATAAGGGTTGAAAAAGGCTGCATGCTTTTTTGTGTAGATCGTTCCAAATGCCCACGACCAGGTTGACGCAATTGAAAGCAGAATGCCCAGCCTGAACCGGGGGTC
>DATMHB010000461.1:0-5642 GCA_035555175.1 Flavisolibacter sp.
CAATAAGAAATTGTAGTGGCCGCGCAAAAAACGCATTTCGGCAAGGCGCACTTTTTTATTGGGATACTCGGCATCCGTCATTTTATTGACGCGCTGGATGGCATCGTTCACTCTGCCCAGGTTGTAAAAAATATTCGTCCAGATGGTATTGACGCCGCCATTGTCGGATAGTATCAGATTGAATTTTTCCATCTGGTCGTACTGACCCTGGTCCTGTACGCTCCCGCCGCCTTTATAGGCATCGCCTCCCCTTACACTGCCATAAGGCCACATGTGATTGAAGGGAAATGACCAGTCATCATCACTTAAGGTAGCATAGGCAGCAGTCACCATTTTTTCAACGTTCGCTGGGGTGTTCAGCTGGTCGTCCGTAACAAGTCCCTTTGGATTGTAGTCAAGAAATTTCTTGCAGGATGGAATTGCGACAATCAGCGCGAATCCAAGAAATGTTATCAGTAATTTTTTCATAACGAATCTTTTGAATCAGAATGATAAATTCAATCCAACTGTGACATTGGTTGCTTGTGGATAGATGTTTCCGGGAAGGGATGGATCCATTCCGGTGAATGCGTCCTTACCCGATTTTTTGAAAATGGTGAACAAATTCGTTCCTACAAAGAATACGCGTACGTTTTGGATCTTAGCCCTGTTCAGGATCGTCTTCGCCAGCGTATATCCTAGTTCGGCAGAACGTAGCTTGAAATAGTCGCCTCTTTCTATAAAATAAGAAGACAGCCTCGTCTCATTGTTTGCATTACCATTCGACAGGGCCGGAATGTTTGAACTTGTATTCTGAGGGGTCCATGCCTTCAATACCCTTGTGCCATTATTCATTCCGGGGTTGAGGAAGTCGTTACTGATCTTCACGGTATTGTTGTTGACCTTCCTGCCATAAACGCCCTGGCCAAATAAAGACAGGTCAAAGCCTTTAAACCTCAGTTGCGCATTGATGCCATATTCCGCTTTGGGCAGCGTATAGCCCAACCAGTCCTGATCAAGCGCATTGATCACACCATCCTTATTGAGATCGGCATAGCGCAATCTTCCAATGCCTTTGCCTGGCTGCGTTGCAGATGTGTTGACCTCTTCCTGCGTTTGAAAAATGCCGGTCACCACATAGCCAAACAATTCGTTTGGTGAATGTCCGAGGATGGTCTTTTCAACATTGCCGGGATAGCCGGGCACCACTGTAGCCGGCAGGTAAACCACCTTATTACGGAAGCCGCTCACATTTAACCCTATGCTATAAGAAAAACCCGAACTGGTCTGATCGCGATATCCCAGTGTAGCCTCATAACCTTTATTGTCAACTGTTGCACCATTCTGCGTTTGAGACGCATCGCGGCCGATAACAGCTGCATAGGGAGGGGTGATCAGGATGTCGGAAGTTCTGCGCTTGAAATAATCAAAAGAGCCAAAGATCCTTTCACCCAAAAAGCCAAAGTCAATACCGCCATTGTATTCCTCGGTCGTTTCCCATTTCAAATTTGGATTGCCTCTTCTCAACTGCGAAAATCCGGATGGCAGCGTGCCGCCATTTGCACCCGTAAGATCATAAGCGGTGCCGGTGTTGTAGCGGTTTGAAAGTACCGTACCATAGTTGGGGGCATAACCTCCGAATGCTGATTCATTTCCAATTTCCTGGTTACCTACGCGGCCCCATCCGCCTCTTATCTTCAGATTTGAAATGAAAGTCTGATTCATCAGGAAGGCCTCTTTATTCAGGCGCCAGCCTGCCGAAACGGACGGGAATATTCCATAAGGATTGTTCGCTCCAAACCTAGATGAGCCATCCCTGCGCAGGGTGAGGGCGAGCAGGTATTTGTCGTTGAATGAATAATTTATTTTGCCGAAGTAAGACAATAGCTGGTAGCCCGTTGTAGTACCGGTAACGGTTTGATTACCCGTGCCCGCACTCAGCTGGTAATAATCGAAATCTTCAATAGCAAATCCTTCGCGTGCGGCACTGAAGGTGGTGCTCCTGTTCTTTGTGGCTTCTATTCCGCCCAAAAGATTTATACGGTGATTCTTTATATTGAGCTCGTAGTTCGCGGTATTCGACCATACCCAGTTTACCTGGTGTCCCTGCGTTAAAGACATCGAGTTGATCGATCTTGAGAGGAACCCGGTTACGAAGGCAGGGAATATGGCATTGTTGTAGATGCCCTGGTATTCGAATCCGAAGTTGGAACGCACCAGTAAATTCTTTATGGGCCTGATGTCTACAAATACATTACTGAATATATTGGAAGTCCTGTCGAAATTGTTCCTGTAGATATACAGCATGTGAAGTGGGTTGTTCCGGTCGGAGAAACCGGCCCCGATAGGCCCTGCAAAGCTGCCATCCGTTTTATATACCGGCAGTATGGGCTGCTCGAAGCGGCCAAGATTGATCATGTCGGATCCGCCCAGGTCTGTCCTGTCCGGCGTATTGCGCGCATACACCATTTGCAAATTCTCTCCTATCTGAACCAAACCATTCAGCAGGTTGAATGAGGTGTTTAACCGTCCAACAAATTTTTTGAAACCCATATAGCGCATCATGCCTTCGTTGTTGAGATAACCGAATCCGAAAAGGCCTCTTGAAATTTTATTTCCATAAGACACGTTGATCTCATTGTTGACGATGGTACCGTTGCGAAAGACCACATCCTGCCAATCGGTATTTGAGCCAGGCGTGAGCGTCGATGCATTTCCGCCGATCCATTGTGTCGGTATCACTTTATCCAGCACGGGAACACCGTTGGCATCAACATGGGATTCGAATGTGTACAGCGCCGCATTTTGCGCCGGATTGATCTTATCATTAATAGCGGCCCGCCAAAGTGCAGCGCCTCTTTGGTATACATCCAGCACCGGCATTTTATCCGTGAACAGGTCTTTTCCATAACTGGAGGTAAAATTAATTTGCAGCTTATCCCTTCCCTGTTTCGTAGTAACGATCACAACGCCATTCGATGCACGCGAACCATAGATGGAAGCAGCGGTGGCATCCTTGAGCACCTGTACGGATTCAATGATGTTCGGGTCCAGACTTTGGAATGCAGTCTGGTTCAGGGTAGGCACGCCGTCTATTACAAACAATGGACTGGTATTGCCAAGGGTATTGAAACCGCGTATGACAAGCGTTCGTTGACCACCATTGGGTCTGCCGTCCGCTTCTATGAACATGCCCGGGACGCGGCCCTGAAGAGAGGTAACGAGATTGGATGACGGAAGATTCTTCACGTCGTCTGTTCTTACGACCGAAACGGCGCCGGTAAGATCTACCTTCCGCTGCGTATTATACCCTACAACAACCACCTGCTCCAACTGGCTGTTGCCTTCTTCCAACTCGACGGAAAGCGGGGATCCGCTGCTCGCCCGCAGCGTTGCCGGCTTCATGCCCACAAAGGAAACCGTCAATTCCTCTCCCGGCGTGGCTTCAATAGTGAACTGACCTTTTTCATCAGTTTTCACAACATTATCTTTTGTTGCCACCGTAGCCCCAACCAGCAGGGTTTGCGATGATTTACTGAAGACCGTTCCCGATATTTTTGTTTTTTGACCAAACGTTACTACAGATAAATAAAGCATCGTAGTAACTAGCAGCAATCTTTTCATGTTGATTATTTTATTGGCGGAATAGAGAATTTTTAGTCGTAGTGATCTGGTATGCTGAGTTTTTAAGGTGATCCTCTCACAGGTAACATGTTTTCGATTAATGAACGCATATCTGTTAGTGATTTGACGATTTATTATTTATACCTGAATGTCTTTTAACTTTTTGCTGATCAGTTGGTGGATCTCGTGTTCTGCGTAATCCGGACAGGCACCGTTATACGTGGCGATCAGCGCTCCCAGCGCGTTGGCATATTCCAATGACGAAGGAAGCGAATGACCACTCAACTGGCAGGAAAGAAAGCCCGCAAGAAAGGCATCGCCGCTGCCGATCGTGTCGGCCACCTTCACTGCAAATCCATTGTGCTTGTGAATACTGCCGTTGTTCACTACCGTACAGCCCTTCTCTCCTTTTGTTACGACGATGGTAACGATATTGAATTGGTCCTGCAACACGCGGATGCGATCGTCTTCCGATTCATATGGTGAAAACCATCCTGTAATAAATTCAAGTTCGTTATCGTTCAGTTTGAGCACGTCGGTCCTTGTCAACAGTTCTTCTACGATCTGCCGGTTGAAGAACGGCGGACGAAGATTGATGTCCAGCACTTTTGTTTTAGCCAGTTCCAAAAGCCCGTAAAGGGTTTGTCTTGATTTCTGATTACGCGTAGCCAGGCTACCGAAAACAAAATAATCGCAGTCTGCCACGAGTCCTTCGAATGAGTTGTCCCACTGTATCTGGTCCCATGCCACCGGTGCTATGATGTCGTATGTAACGTTGCTGCTGTCAAAAACATTGGCGATCACTTTGCCGGTGCCCAGGTCATAGTCGATCTGAAAATAATCGGTAGATATCTCATTTTTCTCCATGAGCTGGATCAGCTCTTTGCCCCATTCGTCGTGACCTACCCGCGTGATCAGTTTGGGCTCGCGTTTCAACTTTTTCAGATGGTAGGCAACATTCATAGGAGCGCCCCCGGGCATCACGCCTGCAGGCAATACATCCCAAAGGATTTCACCGAAGCAGACAATGTTGTTTTTAATCGTTTTTACGGACATACCGGATCAATTATTTATGCTGATTTTTTAACGACCAGATTGTGTTCCAGCTGCTCGAGGGAAATGCCTTTTGTTTCCGGAACTTTTGTCAGAACCCAAATCAATTGCAGCATCATCATAAACGCAAAGAAGGCAAATATGGGCCAGGGATTGTCTTTAAAAATGCCATGATCGCGGTCAAGAAAGGCAGGCGTGATCAGGGTGATCAATGCCGCAAAGATCCAGTGGGTGCTGGCGCCGAATGATTGACCCAGCGCGCGCACTTTGTTGGGGAAGATCTCTGAAATGAACACCCAAATAACGGCGCCCTGCCCTATGGCATGCGCTGCAATGAAGATCAAAAGGAAGGTAAGCAGCAAGCCCGGATTACTGTGAGAATAAAAACACCAGGCGACCATGGAAAGACTGAGGATGTAACCAAGGGAGCCGATTATCAATAGTTGCCTGCGACCGATCCTGTCGATGAGATAAAGACCTACAAAAGTGAAGATGAGGTTTGTGCCACCGATGGCGATGGAGTTGAATAAGGATTCTTTTGCGGCAAGTCCGGCCCTCTCAAGGATCTCGGGCGCGTAATACAAAATAAAATTTATTCCTGACCACTGGTTAAAAAAAGCTACCAGAAATGCAAGCCAGATGATGGTCTTATATTTAGAGCTGAAAAACCGCGAGGTCTTTCCGGCCTGGTCCTCGTGCTGAAAGCTCTTCTGAATAGCCGCCACTTCCGATTCTACGTTCAGAACACCTAATTTAGAAAGGATAGTTTTTGCGCCTGTTACGTCATCCTTTTTTGTGATGAGCCACCTTGGGCTTTCAGGAATGCCGATCACCAGTAACGAATATATGATAGAGGGTATGGCCAGCACGCCAAGCATCCAGCGCCAGTCATTGGCCCCGCCAACGCCCTGCAAAAAATAATTCGAAAGAAAGGCGATCAGGATACCGAATACGATGTTGAACTGGTATAGTGCCACCAGCCTTCC
>DATMHB010000462.1:0-8179 GCA_035555175.1 Flavisolibacter sp.
ATCTCGCAGGCATTTCTTTTTGCCATTGATACCTGCTGTGGCGTGGCCCGGCCCTCATTCATCAGTGAGCCAAGACGCCAGTTGAGCAATTGGGCCTTGGTGATCTCGGTGATCATCTCGGCCAGTTTTTTCTGCTGGAGCTGAAAGCCTCCGATGGGCCGGTCGAACTGTATGCGCTCTTTGCTGTAGCGTAGAGCGGTATCATAACAATCCATTGCAGCACCCACGGCACCCCAGGCAATTCCATAGCGCGCTTTTGTAAGACAGCCCAGAGGGCCTTTCAACCCTTTTACTTCTGGGAATATATTCGCCTTTGGAACTTTTACATTGTCGAACACGAGTTCACCTGTTGCCGATGCCCGCAGGCTCCATTTGCCATGCGTTGTAGGGGTTGAAAATCCTTCCATGCCTCTTTCAACGACCAGTCCCCTGATGTCTCCCTTGTCGTCCTTTGCCCAAACCACAGCTACCTGTGCATACGGCGCATTCGAGATCCACATTTTGCTTCCATTGAGGATGACGTGGTCGCCCGCATCTTTAAAATTGGTGAGCATGCCTGCAGGGTTGCTGCCATGATCGGGCTCGGTAAGTCCGAAGCAGCCCAGCCATTCTCCACTACCAAGCTTCGGCAAATATTTTCTCTTTTGTTCTTCGCTGCCATAGGCGTAGATCGGGAACATTACAAGTGAACCCTGCACTGAAGCTGTGGACCTGACGCCGCTATCTCCTCTCTCGAGCTCCTGCATCATTAGACCATAGCTGATGTAATCGAGTCCGCCGCCACCGTATTCCTGCGGAATGGTCGGACCAAAGCAGCCAAGATCACCCAACTGCCTGATGATTTGCTTGGGGAATTCAGCCTTCTGCGCATATTCTTCGATGATGGGCGAGATCTGTTTCTTTACATAATTGCGGACGGATTCACGAATAAGTTTCTGTTCATCGCTCAGTAATTCATCGACAAGAAAATAATCAGGTGACTGAAATTGGTCTGTTGCCATGCGCGCAAAAATAGTTGATTCGGCCGAAGGCGGAAAGGAAAGGGCGGGCCGGCGAAGCGAATAGCGACAGGATCCGACAATTGAAAACGGAAAAAAATTGGAGCAAACGGGCGGCAGTCCTTTAAATAAATCAGTACGTCATCTCTCAATCATTTCTTCTGAAGATCGTCGTCACAGCAGATGCTTCTGCCGGGGTCATGTGGGAGGTTGCTTTCAGCGCTTCAATGAAGTAGGCGACTTCTTTTTTAGTGGCGGGGCAGCCCGCATTCACGCCCGGTTTCATTTGCGAATCAATGAGCAGCTTTCCGTCCTTGTCAAAAATCAGCCAATACGGAATGCCCTGTTCATCGCTCCCGCCGTATTTTGTATAGATGGCCATCGCGCCCGGGTTCTCAAGATCCTTTTTACTTTCCGTTTCCTGGATGGTGAGGTGGGTGATCACATAATTGTTTAAAAAGAACGTACGCACTTCGGGATCGTGGATGGAGCTATCCATTTTATTACACCAGCCGCACCAGGAAGCCCTGAAAATGACGAGTACATTTTTGTGTTGGACGGCTGCCTGCCTGTAAGCTTTTTTCAGCACCTCATTTGCCGAAGGCTGCTGTGCAATTGCAGGGAGAGAAGCAAAGCATACGATCAAGAACGATATGACGTAATGTTTCAGCATGGTTCATAAGCAAATTAAACAATTGTGACACTTCGACCCAAAAGCAGGGATGACTTTTAAATTAAGTTGCTCTGCGCCATTGGTGCCTGCCTTCCGCCAGCCGGGGCTTTGCGCGAAACCTCTGCCCGGGAACCGTCTTCGTTTTTTTCCGTTTATCCAAATCATTTGCCTTTCCTTTTCCTTCATTCACTTCGATAATATTTTTTTCAGCCCCGCTTTTTCCCTGCGTAAATTTATTCTTAAATATTCTGCTATGAGGAAGTACATTTCGCTGCTCTGCAGCCTTGTTTTGATTTCTTCAGGTCTTTTTTCACAGATCACACTGACCGGCTTACCAAGCGGTGGAAATAAAAAAGCAATGATCGGTGAGCGTATAGGTCTCACAGATGTAACTATTCATTACGACCGCCCGGGTGTTAAGGGGCGTGAAGGAAAGATCTGGGGCCAGTTAATTCCTGTTGGCTTTATCGACCAGGGGTTCGGCAGTAGCAAAGCGGCTCCATGGAGGGCTGGCGCCAATGAAAATACCACCATAGAATTTTCGAACGATGTAATGGTTGAAGGCCAACCGCTGAAGGCGGGAAAATATGGATTGTTTGTGGCTTACGATCCGAACGAATCGACCGTTATCTTTTCCCGGAACAACAGTTCATGGGGAAGTTTTTACTACGATGATAAGGAAGATGTATTGCGTGTAAAAGTAAAGCCGGTGCCGATGAACAATAGCGTGGAATGGCTTAAGTATGAATTCATGAATGAAACTGAAAACGCGGCCACTATTGCATTGGAATGGGAAAAGCTAATGATCCCCATAAAAATCGAAACGGATTATATCAACGATCAGCTCGCGTCGTTCCGCAGGGAGCTGCGCTCCGAGAGGGGCTTCTTCTGGCTGGCATGGGATCAGGCAGCGCAATGGAGCTTGCAGCACAATACCAATCTGGAACAGGCATTGCAGTGGGCCGATTCAGCTTCAGGACCCAGCTTTGGTGGCGGCAATATTTTCCAGCCAAAATCAACAAAGGCACAGATACTTTACAAACTGGGAAGGACAGCTGAAGCAGATGCGCTCATGAAGGAGGCGCTGCCGCTTGCCAATATGCAGGAGCTGCACCAGTACGGCCGCGCCCTGCTGGCCCAGAAAAAGGCAAAGGATGCACTCGAAGTATTTCAGCTGAACTATAAAAAGAATCCGAACCAGTTCACAACGCTGGTAGGTTTAACAAGGGGGTATTCCGCCAATGCAGATTACAAGAACGCGCTTAAATATGCGCAGATGGCACTGCCGCTGGCGCCGAATGTGATGAATAAAAATAGTGTTGAGAGCATGATCGATAAATTGAAGAAAGGTCAGGATGTGAATTGATGCGGCAAGCGTAGCAAAAGATCTAAAAACCGATCGATATTGCTGGTGCCTCCACCTGCAAGTGTCCATGGTGCGCCCCTGCTTGTTTACTATCATAAACGTTTCGCCTTTCGCCCCCTGTCTGTCCTTTACTTCGCCCGCGCGTCTTCCGCTGTGGGCGGAGCTCGCGGCTTCTTCTTCACGAACTTGTTTATTCTTCTTCGCAAACTCTTTATCGGTTGGATATTCTTTTCCCTTTCAGCCTCGCGTCTCGCCTTCTTGCTCTTTTGATAAATGCTAGAATGAGTTTGTCGGCGCATTGGTAAACAGGAGGGACAAGGGATAGACAGAGTCCGCCTACGGCAAGGCTTCGGCGGACAGAGCGAGAAACAGAGCGGGAGCGAGGGATATAGGTAAGCCCCGTGCTTTAGCTAGTTTGCCTTTTACCTTTTTTATCCTTTGCGAACTTTGCGGCTTTGCGCGAAACAGAGTCCGACTACGGAAAGGCTTCGGCGGCCGAAGCGATATTAAGCTGAGCGCTTTAAGCCTTTTGAGTCTTGCCCCGCCACGGCGGGACCAATTCTAATTGCATCCAAACAACTCACAAAGCTTTCTTTCAAGGTCCTCACCACGTAGATCTTTTGCAATGATCTTACCGTCAGGGTCAATGAGAAAGTTGCCGGGAATGCTCTGGACATGATACTGCTGCGCCACTGAATTTTTCCATTGCTGCAGATCGCTCACATGATTCCAGGCAAGCCTGTCCGTTTGGATCGCCTTCACCCATGCTTCTTTCTTGTCATCAAGAGAAACACCGAGGATGGTAAAGTTCTTGTTCTTGAATTTATTGTACACCTTCACCACATTCGGATTCTCGGCACGGCAAGGGCGGCACCAGCTGGCCCAGAAATCAACCAGCACATATTTTCCTCTGAATGAAGAAAGGCTGACGGGCTTTCCGTTCACATCGTTCTGTGTAAAGTCGGGCGCGTTCGTTCCAACCGAACCAACCTTCATATAATCGATGTACTCTGCAAGACTTTTCCCGATCTGAGTGCTGCGTATATTTTCATCCAGCATATTGAAACGCTGTTCCATGATGGCGGGATTATCATCCAGCTTCGCCGTTACCCACAAAAGGAATGGAGATACATAAGAAGATCTTTTTGACGAAATGAAATTCGTAACTTCTTTGTTGACCGCGAGGACCACCGAATCGTATCTTTTGATCAACAGATCGCGCTTCTTTTCATTCATTTCTTTCTGGATGCCGGCAGCAATTCCATTCAACTCACCGATCATGGGATTGAAGGTCCGGTTGAACTCCATGAAATCAAGATGCGATTTGGAACCTTCTATCTTAAGGTTCTTAATATCATCCGTTGAGCCGCTTACGTTGATCGTAGCGTTTTCGAGATAGATGTATTGAGGAGGCTGATCACCCAGCACGAGGAAGTACAGACCGGGTTCGGGAATCGAGCCTTTCAGGCTAAAGCTTCCTTGCTTCGAACTGTCGGAGGCAACTATCGAATGGTCTTCCTGGGCGCTGGCGATCTTTACTTGGCCGTCGGCAAGACCCGCAACTTTACCATTGATCACAAAACCGTTGGGCTGTTGGTTCTGGGCAAATGCCAGCACAGGAAGCAATACCAGAATTGCAAAAAATTTTTTCATGGCTATTTTGATTGATGTCTTTGCTCTAACACTTTTACTACATCTCCGAGAGAGCAATCCTTTGCTTGCAATAATACTATATAATGAAACAAAAGGTCTGCTGCTTCGTTCAAAAATAACGCCCTGTTAACGTCCTTTGCTTCAATGATTAATTCAACTGCTTCTTCCCCAACTTTTTGCGCGATTTTATTGATTCCTTTGCCAAATAATTGCTTTACATAAGAGCGTTCATCAAGGCCGTTTTTCCTGAGCTCAATAATGTGTTCCAGGTAATATAAGAAATCTTCTTTATGGTTTTTTTCGCTCCAGCAGGTATCGGCGCCGGTATGGCAAACAGGTCCTTTCGGTTCGGCTTTGATAAGGAGACTATCTCCGTCACAGTCTAAAAGAATTTGACGCAGCTGCAAATGATTGCCACTCTCCTCTCCTTTGGTCCACAGCTTTTTCCTTGAGCGGCTATAAAAAGTTACCAGACCGGTCTCTTCCGTCTTCTTCAACGCCGCCTCGTTCATGAAACCCAGCATCAACACCTTCTGGGTAACATAGTCCTGAACCACGGCCGGTGCAAGATGGTCGTGGTATTTTTTAAAATCAACTTTCATGAGCACGAAGTTATTTATTAATACACGATCCGGAACAGCGTTCATCCATGACTGTTGGGAAATTCACCGGTATCAACAACCATCCTGACGGCACGAATGCTGCAATGGCGGAAAATTTTACAAATTCATCGATATAAATATGGTTCGAGACGAAAAACGTATATATTTAAGCTCCAATCCTCCGAAAGTTTTCCGTCCGTATTCACGAATTCCATTGATTTTTTAACCAGACACTATCTTCCACCGGAAGCTGCTGATCTTTTGTTGTTTCAATGACCGCTTTGTAATCATTCTAAAAAATAAAAGACCACACATGAGAAAATTCTACCTGCTTTTCTTACCGGCATTGTTATGCCTTGGCCTGTTCCTACATTATCATTCGAAGCACGACCCGAACCTGATTGTCGGCTCTACCGAAGCTGAATCGGAGCAGGAAGAAGAAGGATACGATGGTCCCTGGGAGAGGGATAGCCTCGAATTTGAAAAAACAAAAGATCCATTCCTTGGATATGTGCCTGTAACCAGGCTGGGCGAGGCAATGGAGTATACGGAAGATCTTAAGTCAGTAGAGCGAAGGGCAAGGATGGCATCTCCGCTTACATGGACCGAAAGAGGTCCGATCTACGATTCACTCGGGCCCTCCAATGGCAATTCGCGTGCTGGTGTGAATTATACATCCGGTAGGATCACCGCTATCCTGCTGGATACACTCAACGATGCCACAGGCAACACGATTTACGCCGGTGGTATTGCGGGTGGACTTTGGAAGTGCACCAATCTCCTTTCCGGCATACCGAACTGGAAGATCGTCAGCGATTATTTCGCGAACATGGCAGTGTCTTCTATCTGCCAGGATCCTACCAATCCGCAGATAATGTATTTCGCTACCGGTGAAGCAACGAGCAATGCCGATGCAGTTTATGGAAAAGGTGTATGGAAATCCGTTGATGGTGGTGCTACATGGAAGCAATTGCCATCAACATCGCAATACCTGCGCAATTTCAAGATCATGTGTGATAATGCAGGCAATGTTTATCTCGCTACGCGCAGCCTTACCGGGCCAATTGAACAGCCGTATGGATTGTTCCGCTCGAAGGATGGCGGTTCCAAATGGACAAACATTACACCTTCCAACCTTACAACAAACACTATCTGTACCGATATCGAGATCAGCAGTACAGGCAAGCTTCATGCAAGCTTTGGCTACCTTGGTACCACAGTGAATCACTTCTTTACTTCCGATCCTGCCGATGTGAGTCCCGCTTCAGGCTGGACCAGGGGTTCAGGTATCAGGCAATCCAGCGTAACTGCGGTCCGCATGGAACTGGCAGCACTTGCCGACACGTTGTATGCGGTAACCGTAAATTCAGCGAACAATGCCGACAGCTGTTACAAATCGATCGACGGCGGAAGCACCTGGACAAAACAAAACAACACTATTTATACTTCGGGTCTTGGTAGTGCGCAGGGATGGTATAGTTTGACACTGGCCATCAATCCTTCGAAGTCTACAGAGATCATGATAGGCGGCCTGGATGCCTACCGGTCAACCAACAGCGGTCAGACCATTTCAAGGCAAACATTCTGGGTAACCACAGCACCTTATGTACATGCTGATCATCACTTCATGCAATGGTATAATGCTGGCAATGAAAGCCGCATCCTTATCGGTTCCGATGGTGGCGTCTTTCTGTCGAAAGATGGCGGCGCAACTTTCGCGGATAAAAACCGGAACCTTGCGATCAAGCAATTTTATGCAGCGGATCTTCATCCTAATGCGGGCAGCAATTATGTGATCGCAGGCGCGCAGGATAATGGTACGCACCAGCTGAAATATCCGGGTCTTGCTTCATCGATAGAAGTAACCGGTGGTGACGGCGCCTTTGTGCACATCAACCAAAAGAACCCTAACATCCAGTTTGGAAGTTACGTGTTCAACCAATACCGGAGAAGTGTAAACGGAGGACAGACCTGGTCGCAGATCAACTATTCTTCTTCTGCAGGACTCTTTATTAATCCTTTCGATTATGATGATGACAAAAACATCATGTATGCTTCATGGACAGCCGGCAATATATTCCGCTGGCCCAGTGCAAACACTACCACATCAGCCAATCTGTTAGCGATCCCGAACCTGGCCACGGCCTCTGCATTCAAGGTAAGTACTACCACGCCTGACAGGGTATTTATCGGAAGCAATAACGGAAAATTATTCAGGCTCGATCATGCCGATGTTGCTTCCGCAGCAACCATCGCTACCAATCTTAAGAACATTTCAGGGCCTGGTTTCCCCGCAGGCTTTCTGAATTGCGTCAATACCGGTTCTACCGATGATTATCTGGTCGCCGTATTCACCAACTATGGTGTCAATAATGTGTGGTACAGCAAGGACGGCGGCGCCAACTGGTCGGCGATAGACGGCAACCTTCCCGATATGCCGGTGCGCTGGGCGATCTTCCATCCTCAATACAATAACAGGCTGATCATCGCTACGGAGACCGGCGTTTATTCTACGAACGCAGTCAATGGCGCAAACACCGTGTGGACCGCTGATCCTGGTTTCCCAACTGTGCGCACAGATATGTTAAAGCTGAGAGCGAGTGATCAGACGATCGTTGCGGCTACACATGGCCGTGGTATTTATACGGCTCAACTGCCGCTTGTGCAGGTGCCGGAAATCGATTTCACTACCAATAGCACTACTGTAACGGAACAAACTGCTTCTAATTCCGATTGCCGCGGATACAAAGATTACACTGTTGAACTGGGCATTCTGTATGCACCGGCCAACAATGCAACACTTCAGGTGAGTGCAGCGGGCACGGCTACCCGGGGCGTAGACTTTGACTTCACTACGAACGGTGATTTCAACAGTCCTTCGGACCAA
>DATMHB010000463.1:0-5459 GCA_035555175.1 Flavisolibacter sp.
TTCTGCCATTGGTCATTGAGCTAAAAGCCCTCACGGCCGCGCATGTGTGGTTTGTGGTGAACCGCTTCTTTTTTATTTATGCGATCTGCATTCTCTTCGATTACCGCGACGTGGAAGAGGATAAAAAAGCGGGCATTAAAAGCCTGATCACTTATCTCAGCGAGCCCGGCATCGACTCTTTGTTCTGGCTGACAATGCTGGTATTCTACATAACCTCCTTTGCGCTTTTAAATTATTTCAGCCTGCTCATTGTGATCGGACTGTTGATCCCCGGAATTATCCTGAGCCTGCTTTACTATCCATCGAAGAGAAATTTTTCGGATTATTTATATTATTTCGTTCTTGACGGTTTAATGATGCTCTCTGCCCCTTTGCTTCTTTTAATTAAATTTGCCCGATAATCCAGAAGCATGGCAAAAGCAGCAGTAAAGAAAAACACTTCCTCTCTTTCAGATCAGTCGCTCGAATTTTTCAGAAATTATATCAATACTCCCTCTCCTGTCGGTTTTGAATATACCGGCCAGCGCCTTTGGCTCGACTATATCAAACCTTTTGTAGATGAAACGTTTACTGATCCCTATGGAACGGCTGTTGGCGTAATCAATCGCTCCCACGATTTTAAAGTGGTCATCGAAGCGCACGTGGATGAGATCAGCTGGTTCGTGAACTATATAACAAATGAAGGCCTGATCTATCTCAAGCGGAACGGTGGCGTCGACCACCAGATCGCGCCCGGGAGCCGCGTTTTCATTCATGGAAAAAAAGGACCTGTGAAGGCGGTATTCGGCTGGCCTGCCATCCATACAAGGATCAGCAATACCGACAAAGAGCCCGTAGCCAAGGTTGAAAACCTCTTCCTCGACTGTGGCGCACGCAATAAAAAGGAAATCGAAGATTTGGGTATTCACGTGGGTGCGGTTGCTACCTACCAGGATGGATTTGATGAGCTCGCCTATGACTATTATATCGGCCGCGCATTCGACAACCGTATCGGCGGTTTCATGATCGCTGAAGTTGCCAGGATGCTGAAATCAAATAACAAGACAGTCCCTTTCGGTTTATACGTGGTAAATGCTGTGCAGGAAGAAATAGGATTGAGAGGAGCGGAAATGATTGCGCGACGCATCAAGCCTAATGTCGCCATCATCACCGATGTAACGCATGATACTTCAACGCCGATGATTAATAAGACCATTGAAGGCGAGACCAGCTGTGGAAAAGGTCCTTCACTTTCTTATGGACCCGCCGTTCACAATAAATTACTGCAGTTTGTTGAAGACGTGGCGGCGAAAGCCGATATTCCCGTGCAGCTGCGGGCCGTATCCAGAAGTACGGGCACAGACACCGATTCATTTGCCTATGCCAACGATGGTTGTCCTTCAGTGTTGATCTCGATCCCGCTGCGTTACATGCATACCACAGTAGAAATGCTTCACCGGCACGATATTGAGCAGACCATCCGTCTGATGTATGAAACACTTCTGGCGCTGACGCCACAAACCAAACTAAGCTATTTCTGATGCTTCATTTCTTATACATCGACCCGGGAAGCGGTAGTTACCTGGTTCAGGCCCTCGCAGCCGCGGTGCTGGGCATTGCCTTCTTCTTTAAAAATATTGTGCTGACCGTAAGGGCTTTTTTCCATCGCATCGCAGGAAAAAAATCTAAAATGCACTGATGGCCCCTCCTTATTCAAAGCACCCATCCTCTTACCGCGACCCTTCCGGGTTTTTATTTTATAAGGATGGAGTTTTGTACAGGAACGTGAATGAAGCCTTCAGAAGCGATTTCGACCTGTTCCTTCGATCCGGCTTATACGATTCGCTCCGGAAAAATGAAATGCTGATACCGCATGAGCTGATCGGAGAAAACCTCACGGGCTTGCCCCATCACTACACTACCCTGAAACCGGAAATGATTCCGCTGATTTCCTATTCTTACGAATGGAGCTTTAATATGCTGAAGGAGGCCGCGCTTGTTACGCTGGATGCAGCCGGCGAAGCGTTGGAACACGGAATGTGGTTGAAGGACGCGCCAGCCAGCAACGTGCAATGGCATCAAGGAAAAATGATCCTGATCGATTCGCTCTCTTTTGAAAAATACAACGAGGAGTCGCCATGGATCGCCTATCGTCAATTTTGCGAAAATTTTTTTGCACCGCTGGCGCTTATGCATTACCTGAAAGAGCCCGTTCAGAAACTTTTGTTGGGATGGCCCAATGGGATCCCTGTTTCCTTTGCCAGTAAATCCCTGCCATTAAGAAGCCGGTTCAACCTGCATAGTTACCTGCACCTGCACCTCCACGGATCAGTTGCGAACAAAAGCAAAGCGAATGAGACAGCAGCACGGCCATTCTCAAAAGAGAAAATGAAACGGCTGCTGAAGAGCTTGGGAGACGGGATCCGCGATTTCTCTTTTGATAGCCCCTCGGGCGCTTGGTCGGGATACTATGAGGAGGCCGGCCAACGCCAAGGATATCTCGGCAGCAAAAAAGAGATCATCAATGCCTGGACCAACAGCGGATCTTACCGAACGGTGATCGACGTGGGATCGAACGAAGGTACTTTTTCCGAACTGCTGGCACAGAGCGGCCATTTCGTCATCAGTGCTGATAGCGATCACTTTTCGATCAACCGGTTGTACGCAAAAACAAGACAGCTTGGAATTAAAAACATTTTGCCGCTGGTGATCGATATCGCTCAGCCTTCGCCGGCCCTCGGCGTGAACAACCAGGAATTCGCCTCCTTCTTCAGCCGGACAAAAACAGATGTTGTTATAGCGCTTGCACTCCTTCATCACCTGGCGATCGGCAAGAACATTCCTTTTGAGATGATCGCCGCCACCTTCAAAAACCTGGGCAGGGATCTCATTGTGGAGTTCATCCCGAAAGATGACGAAAAGATCGGCGTAATGCTACGGCAGAAAAAAGATATTTATGATTGGTACAGCCAGGATAATTTTTTACGCGCTTTCGCTTCCCACTATACTATTGAAGCTTCGAAAAAGGTGGCTGAAACAAACCGGGTGGTGTTCCTAATGAAAGGCATATGAAGAGAAAAACAACAAAAGCCTTGTCAGGGGAATATTTCCTTTTTTTACTGCCGGCCTTTTTTCTTTTCCACGGCTTCACCGAAAATTTTCCGCTGGTCGGTGCGGGAGACTGCCTTTGGTTATTGCTTCAATATCTGCTTGCCGCCGCCCTGCTGAGTATTTTATTTTATTTTCTGTTGAGGTCGTGGAGAAAAGCAGCCATCGTCACACTGCTGCTCATGTCCTTCCATTTTTTCTTTGGAAGTTTGCACGATGCAGCAAAATCCGTTTCTGCCACCGCGTTCTTCACCCATTATAGTTTCATCCTGCCTTTTTCCTTCATCTTACTTATCGTACTCATTTTTCTTTTGAAAAGATCCGGCAGAAAATTTGACCGGCTGGTACAATACGTAAACGTTGTGCTCCTTGTTTTTATACTGATCGACGCGGTGCAGCTTCTGAGGGCTCCGCGTCCTCAAAAGGAAAAAGGAATGCCTCCGGGTTTCATGTCCTGCGACAGCTGCCCGAAACCGGATATCTATTTTATCATCGCCGATGAATATGCAGGACGAAAAGAATTAAATGACATTTTCCATTTTGATAATTCATCCTTTGAGGACGCACTAAAAGCGCGCGGATTTTATGTTGCCGACAGTTCCGTCAGCAACTATAATTATACGCCTTTCTCAACCGCTTCCGTTCTTTCGATGAATTATTTGACGGGCATTGAAGGAAGGAATAAAAGCAAGAAAGACCGCCATCTTTGTTACGAGCTGATCGACCACAACGCAGTGATCCGCTTTCTGGCGGCGGAGGGCTATAGCTTTCAAAATCTATCGGTGTTCCAGTTCAACGGACAATTGCCTCCTGCCCCATCTTCCTTTTTCCTGACCGGAAGGGAACTGGTTACGTCCCAGACTTTTTTTTCAAGGGTAAGACGAGACATCGGCTTCAACCTCGTCACGCCGTACAGGATCGCATCGCAGCTCAACAAATTTGCAGACCGCGAATTGAGCCATGTACAGTACCTGTTGCAAAGCACTAAAAATGCCGCCAACGAAAATACGGCTGCGCCGCGCTTCATCTACACGCATCTGATGATGCCTCACTATCCTTATTTTTTTACGAAGGAAGGAAAAAAGAATCCACCGGAGATGGCGCTTGAAGGCAGCCAGACGATGCAAGCCGCGTACATCGGATATCTTCAGTATTCGAATTCGAAATTTCTTGAACTGATCGATTTCATCCTTAGCCATTCGAAAAAGCCGCCAATTATTATTTTTATGGGCGATCATGGATTCAGGCATTTTACAACGAACGTGGACCACCGGTACTATTTTATGAACTTGAACGCTGTGTATTTGCCAGGGCGGCAATATGATGGATTTTATAAAGGCATTTCTGCAGTGAACCAGTTCAGGATCATTTTCAATAACGCGTTCAAACAACACCTGCCGCTTTTAAAAGATTCAACCAGCTTCTTAATTGAATGACATGCTGAATAAACAAAAGATCCTTATATTGGCGCCACATACCGATGATGGTGAACTGGGCTGTGGTGCTTCCATATCCAAATTTCTTTCTGAAGGTAGTGAGGTTACCTACATTGCTTTTTCCACGTGCTCACAGGCCCTGCCCGCCCACCTCCCCAAAGACAGCCTTGTCACCGAATGCAGGGCGGCAACAAAGGCGCTTGGCATCAACAACGTGATCTTTTTTGATTTTGAAGTACGCAGATTGTTGTTCCACCGGCAGGAGATTTTGGAAGAACTGATCAGGATCAACCAGCAATCATCGCCGGATACCGTGTTCCTGCCCGCTGAAAATGACGTGCACCAGGACCACCAGGTCATCTATGCGGAGGGCCTCCGTGCATTCAAGAATTGCAATGTGTTCGGGTATGAATTGCCCTGGAATAATTTCCGGTTCCAACCCAATTATTTTGAAAGGGTCACGGAAGAACATCTGGAGGTGAAGCAAAACGCGCTGCAGCAATATCGATCGCAGGCCCACAAGAAATATATGGACCCGGACTTTATCCGCTCTCTGGCTACCGTGCGTGGTATGCAGGCCAATTCCAAACTTGCCGAAGCCTTTGAAGTATACAGGATGATCAGCTAAAGATCCTTTCCGAGCGTAAAAAATTTATTGAGCTGCAAATTCAGCCCTAATTGGTTGTAGGAAATATTTCTTTGATATGCCGATCTCGCATACAGCACCTGGAACTTCGAGAATTTGGCGCGGAGTCCCATTGAAAAACCATTGAGACCATTGCCTCCGTCAGCAGTGTTGAGTTCCGATCTTCTCAAATGATTATAGCCAACGGTAGCTTCGAGATTCGGGCCGAAATAGATGTGCGAGGCCAGCACAAAATGATTGAGCAGCCTGTTAACGAAAGGAGAACCGGAAGAAAAATTATTTTCGATATT